>NZ_JAUBVF010000057.1:0-40966 GCF_036705685.1 Microcoleus sp. AT3-A2 | reverse complement strand
GATAGCCTCAACGCCCCGCAACTAGATCCTGCCACCATCACCCCCAACCCCGTCCAACAAACTATCAACGGCGGCGAGGATAGCGATTTCATCATGGGCGGTGTCATCAACGACTCAATTAACGGAGAAGCCGGCAACGATACTCTCTACGGCATGGGCAGCAATGACAACATTGACGGCGGCGCAGATAACGACTCAATCTTCGGCAATGGAGGCAGCGATTTCATCTCTGGCGGCGCTGGCAACGATACCATCTACGCTGGCAAAGATCCTGACACTGTTGTTGGTGGTGAGGGCGACGACTTGTTGAGGGGAGATTTAGGCAATGATACAGTTGCCGGCGGCCTTGGTAACGACAGCATTTTCGGCGGTAAAGATGACGATATCTTGCTGGGTGAAGATGGTGACGACTACATTTTAGGGAACTTAGGAAATGACACAATTAATGCTGGAAATGGCAACGATATTGCCTTTGGCAATGAAGGTGCAGACCTGATTTTTGGCGACATCGGTAACGATACCCTGTACGGAGGCAAAGAAAACGACAGTCTCGATGGCGGTGAGGGCAACGACTTGCTGTTGGGTGGCAATGAAAACGATGTACTCTGTGGCGACATCGGTAACGATAGCCTGTACGGCGGCAAAGCTAATGATATTCTCAGCGGCGGTGCTGGGGACGATTTCCTTAGTGGCGATGTTGGGGATGATACTTTGACTGGTGGTTCGGGAAATGATGTGTTTTTCCTCAATCAAAGTTTGGGTAGCGACATCATTAATGATTTCCGCAAGGGAGAGGATTTAATTGGGCTGAATTCTGGTTTGAGTTTTAATCAACTCAGTATTACTTCCAGTAACAATCAAACTTTGAT
Organism: Microcoleus sp. AT3-A2; assembly: GCF_036705685.1. Lineage (NCBI taxonomy): Bacteria > Bacillati > Cyanobacteriota > Cyanophyceae > Oscillatoriales > Microcoleaceae > Microcoleus > Microcoleus sp. AT3-A2. Next base: position 40,097 of record NZ_JAUBVF010000057.1, on the reverse strand, counting down.
TACTGTGACGGACACCAATCAATTGTTGGCGAAGCTTAACGGTATTACCCCCGGTATTCTCACCGCTAGCGATTTCACTCAGGTAACAATCTAACTGCCTGGGGTAGGGTGCGCCATCAGCAGCCCGCCCGCTTAGAAGTGGTGAAGAAAGCTCTCAAACTCCTGAAATTTGGGGAATGACGTTAGCGCAGTCCGCCCCTATGGGGGCTACGCCAACGAAGAGGAGCGATCGATCTGATTCTTTTTAACAGCGATCGGTAATAAATCTTGTTTATTGCCGATCGCCCACACCTAGAATGAGGCACATCAGTCTATTGCAATCCTGAGCTAGCTAGCCATAAGTAGTACCCGAATAAAGCCAGCTTTCTCAACCACTAAATTTCAGATTGTTGGGAACTTTTTCCAGGTAGGGAAAAACTTAAATTAATCAAATTTTTAGGCATTTTTCCTGGTTTTATCTAATGTGAATGTATCAGGTACTAGCTAGAGCAATTTTCAGGAATTCGGAACCCAGAAAATCTTTTCTAAATTTCCCCTGACCAAGGCTTCCAAATGGTTTGATGCACTACTTATCTGGCTAAGGGTGTGCATGGCAAATCTACATAGAGAGGTTCCCCGTATCCGACTATTTACATTAAATCCTCTCCATTTAATTGCTAAAAAAATCGCAACTTTCACACAGCTTAAGCTGATTTGGGAGACAAGTGTCGGATTTCACTTACGGAGAAAATTCAAGTTTTCCCCTAAATTTTAATCTCCCCGATGGATCACCGAGGTTTTATATCAAATCCGTTAGCATCGGAATAGTAAATTCGAGTTCACTGTTCACGGCGTTCACTGTCAACAGTCAACAGTCAACCGTCAACAGTCAACATCATTCCGGTGTAACCGGAAATGATATTAATTCTGCCTGCTGCCTTCTGCATCTCTAGCCTTCCGCTTTCAAGGTGAATCTACCAGCAAATAGTAAACATTCTCATGGGTATGCCAAATGAGTTCAACTTTTGCCACCAACATGGATTCACAATCTGTTCTCCGCAATACTGGTTCTAAATCTATTGTCTTCATTGATCCCGACTTAGATGACTATCAAACTCTTGCGGGTGGCGTGCTTACCGGTGCAGAGATCGTCATTTTAGATAAAAATGGTAACGGAGTCGAGCAAATTAGTGCGAAACTGCAAACAATTTCTGCTGCTGGGGAAACTGTAGACCAAGTTCATATTATTTCTCACGGCAATTCTGGCAGCTTGCAGCTAGGTTCTGCGACGTTAAATGCGGATAATTTGCCGCAATATGAAAGCCAGTTGCAAGGGTGGCGAAATGCCCTAAGCGACAAAGCAGATATTGTGCTTTATGGTTGCGATGTGGCTGCGGGTTCGGGAAGCGATTTTGTCGATCGCCTGGGCGAGTTAACCGGGGCTGATATTGCAGCATCTAGCGATCGCACTGGCCGCGGTGGTAACTGGAATTTGGAGTTTGCCAAGGGTGATATTGAAGCACCGCTAGCCTTGACTCCAGAGGCAATGGCGGATTATCAAGGGACTTTAAAGACTATTACCGTTACCAACAATAATGATAGCGGGTCGGGTTCATTGAGAGATGCGATCGCCTCTGCAGCAGCCGACGATACCATTCAATTTGCCTCCACTCTTGCGGGTCAAACAATTACTCTAACGAACGGTCAACTTGTCATCAACAAAAACTTGACAATTGATGCCGTTGGTGCAACCAATTTAACCATCAGTGGCAACAATGCTTCGCGGGTAATCCGCACAGAAGGTGCAACAAATGTTACTCTCAAAAACCTAATTGTTGCCAATGGCAAAGTTTCTGGAACCGATCCGAATAATGAGACAACTAGCGCCGGTGGTGGCATTCAAACAGGAGGTAGCAGCACTTTAACTTTAGAAAATTGTCAAGTCAATAATAATGTGGCCGGTTTTGGTGGCGGCATTTACACGGGTTTTCGCAGCACGACAAATGTAATTAACAGCAAGTTTAGCGGCAATGACGGTTCGCTAGCGGATAATACCGAACGTGGTGGCGGCGCGATCGCTACTAAAAGCGGCGGTGTTCTGACTATCAAAGATAGCGAATTTACCAACAACAAAGGCAGCTACGGCGGTGCTGTTAATAACCTGTTGGGCAGCATGACGATCGAAAACTCTAAATTCACAGGCAACCGCACAGAGAAAGGCGTTGGCGGGGCAGTTTACGTCGATGGCGCTAATGCTTCAGGACCGAATGCAACCCCCGGCCCCGTTGCTGGAACTATTGCTATCCGCAACAGCGTTTTTGATGGCAATATCGGAGCGAGAGAAGGAGGTGCAGCCTTTCTGTTTGGTTATTTGCAAGATAAAGTGGTCTTGGAAAATAGCACTTTTGTTAACAATAAAGCTGTTAAGGATCTAGCCGGAGTTGGAGGTTCTGGAGGCGCAATTCGTCACGGAAACACCGAACTTACGGTAACAAATTCCACTTTTGCTAATAACCAAGCTGAAGATAATGGGGGCGGTTTGTGGTCAGGAGAGAATGGAAATATCAGCATTGTCAACAGTACATTTTCCGGCAACAGCGCTGCTAAGCAGGGCGGAGGAATGCTTGTCGCTAACAGAGATTCCTTTTCGACTAACATCGTCAATTCGACTTTTGCTAAGAATACCGCTGAATTTTCGGGAGGTATTGCTACTTTTAACGATCCTGTGAAATCGCCAATTACTGTCAAGAATTCGATTTTTGATAGGAATACGGCAAGTAATCCTTTTAAAACTAGGCAGCACACTGGACGGGAGCTCATCGATGGGGGAAACAATCTTCAATTTCCCGCTAAACTGACGACGGCCGATCCTAATGATAGTAATGTTACGGCAAATGTGACGATCGCAGACCCCTTACTCGGCCGTTTGGAAAATATTAACGGCGCTTTTGTGTTGCCGCTGCTAGTAGGAAGTCCGGCAATTGATACGGGTACTGGTGCGGGCGCGCCGGCGGAGGATCAGCGCGGTGTGAGTCGCCCTCAAGATGGTGATAATAACGGAAGTGCGATCGTTGATATTGGCGCTTATGAATTGAACCCTACAGTCACGCCGACTCCAACTCCAACTCCCACTCCCACTGAGACTCCGACTCCGACTCCGACTCCGACTCCGACTCCAACTCCCACACCGACTCCGACTCCAACTCCCACACCGACTCCGACTCCAACTCCCACACCGGAACCAACTCCGACTCCCACACCGGAACCGACTCCGACTCCCACACCGGAACCGACTCCGACTCCCACACCGGAACCGACTCCGACTCCCACGCCAACTCCGCCTGCAGATGATTGCCTACTCGATAGCCTCAACGCCCCGCAACTAGATCCTGCCACCATCACCCCCAACCCCGTCCAACAAACTATCAACGGCGGCGACACTACCGATTTCATCATGGGTGGTGTCATCAACGACTCAATTAACGGACAAGCCGGCAACGATACTCTCTACGGCATGGGCGGCAATGACAACATTGACGGCGCAGCAGATAACGACTCAATCTTCGGCAATGAAGGCAGCGATTTCATCTCTGGCGACGCTGGCAACGATACCATCTACGCTGGCAAAGATAATGACACTGTTGTTGGTGGTGAGGGCGACGACTTGTTGAGGGGAGATTTAGGAAATGATACAGTTGCCGGCGGCCTTGGCAACGACAGCATTTTCGGCGGTAAAGATGACGATATCTTGCTGGGTGAAGATGGTGACGACTACATTTTAGGGAACTTAGGAAATGACACAATTAATGCCGGCAATGGCAACGATATTGCTTTTGGCAATGAAGGTGCAGACCTGATTTTTGGCGACATCGGTAACGATACCCTGTACGGAGGCAAAGAAAACGACAGTCTCGATGGCGGTGAGGGCAACGACTTGCTGTTGGGTGGCAATGAAAACGATGTGCTCTGTGGCGACATCGGTAACGATACCCTGTACGGCGGCAAAGGTAATGATATTCTCAGTGGTGGCAGCGGTGCAGATTTCCTTTCCGGGGATGTTGGAGACGATACATTGACTGGTGGTTCGGGAAATGATGTGTTTTTCCTCAATCAAAGTTCGGGTAGCGACATCATTAATGATTTCCGCAAGGGAGAGGATTTAATTGGGCTGAGTTCTGATTTGAATTTTAATCAACTCAGTATTACTTCCAGCAACAATCAAACTTTGATTACTGTGACGGACACCAATCAATTGTTGGCGAAGCTTAACAATATTACCCCCGGTATTCTCACCGCTAGCGATTTCATTACTCTGTAGTTATTATAATTAAATCCGGTTTGGCTATACCCTCGATTATTCTGCGTATCCTTCGGCGGTTGAAACCAGGGCAACCACGGGGCGATTGCCCCTACAAAAACGAAGTCCGCCTCTGCAGACTGAGAGATAAAGGGAGTAGTTAAGCCGGATTTGGTATTATAGTATATTTCAATAAAAAGTAGCAAAACATGATAATTATACTCTAATCTTCTGAGGCTATAGCCACACATATTAATCTATTATTCCTAATCAAGCGGACTTGATATTATTCGGTTTTAATACGATCGCACAAATGTCTATCCTCGTCCTTCACATCAGCATTGGTTCGCAAATAATCTCGCACCCGATCGCACGCATAAGCCAGTTCATCGAGTTTGAGAATCCGCTCCACATCCCACAAAATGATAGTGCGATCGTCCCCAACAGAAGCAATCTGTTTGCCATCGGGACTAAACGCCACCGCCCAAACATTCCCCTCATGTCGGGTTAGCGTCGTTATTTCCGTGCCGTCAATTTTCCAGAGTTTGACTGCGCCAGATGCACCTCCCGCCACCAGCATTTGACCGTCGGGACTGAAATCAACCGCCATCATGCCTCTAGTATTTCCCTTGATGGTGTTCAGCAACGTGCCATCGATCGTCCAAAGTTTAATCGTGTCATCCATGCTCGCACTTGCCAAAGTCCGACCGTCTGGACTCACAGCCACTTCCCAAATTCCACTACGATGACCTTTCAAAGTCTTGTTCAAGCGACCGTCCAAACTCCACAACCGAACTGTGCCATCTGCACTGACAGAAACCAGCCTGTTTCCGTCGGGCGTAAAGTCCACATCGTAAACCCTAGCCTGATGTCCTGTGAACGTTTTCAGCAAAGTGCCGTCTGGCTTCCACAGTTTCACGGTTTTGTCGTCGCTGGCAGAAGCGAAGAACTGACCGTCTGGACTGACGGAGACATCCCAAACGCTAGCCCCATGTCCTGTTATGGTTTTCAGCAGCGTCCCGTCGAACTGCCAGAGTTTAATAGTTTTGTCTGTACCAGCAAAAGCGAGTACAGGCGAGATATCTTCTTTGGCAAAGCTAGCAGGAGAGACGAAAGCAACCGAGTAAACGGGAGACTTGTCTTCCGCCAAAGACTTCAGCAACGTACCGTCTTTTGCCCACACTTTGAAGCTGCCATCGGAACTAGCTGAAGCTAACATCTGACCGTCCTGGCTGAAGTCCACATCCCAAATGATGCCGCTATGCCCGTACAGGAGTTTCGAGAAAGGGTTTGTCGGGTTCCACAGCCGGACGGTATTGTCGTCGCTGGCGGAGACAGCGATTTGAGTGTTGGGAATAAAGATAACGCCGCGAATTCCAGATTGATGCCCTTTGAGGACTTTCAAAAGCGTCCCGTCCGGCTTCCAAAGATTGATGGTTCCGTCTGCGCTGGCGGAAGCAATGACATCGCCTGAATCGCTGACGGCAATTTCCAACACTTCCGAACTGTGACCCCCGATAGTTCGTAGCAGCGTTCCGTCGAGTTGCCAGATTTTAACCGTGTTGTCAGCGCTGGCAGAGAGAATAGCGAGACGTTTTGTGCCGTCACTGTCTGCGAGGAAGGCGAACTTAACGTCCCAAACGGCAGCCGCGTGGCCTTCCAGAGTTCTCACTCCTTTGCCGTCCTTAGTCCACACCTTGACCGTACCGTCGGTGCTGCTAGAGGCGAGCAGGTCTCCATCCGAACTGAAGGCAAGACCCCAAACCCCACCTTGATGTCCGCTTAGTGTCTCCAGCAGTTTGCCATTAAAGTCCCACAGGCGAATCGTGCTGTCTTCGCTGCCAGTGGCAATGCGATCGCCGCCCGGACTGACTGCAATGTCCCATATCGCAGCGCTGTGTCCCTGAAAGGTTTTGAGGAGTTTGCCGTCTCGATCCCACAGATAAATGCTGCCGTTGAGACTGGATGTGACCAGGCGCTGGCTATCGGGACTGAATTTGATCCCGAAGACAGCAGCCGGGTGTTGCAGGTTGTGCAGCAGCGCACCGTCCCGCTGCCACAGCTTGACTGTTCTGTCGCCGCCGCCGGTGGCGATGAGTTGGGCGTCTGGGCTGACATCAAGGCCCAGAACCACGCTGGAATGCCCCGTCAGGCGATTGAATTCTGACGTTCCGTAGATGGCCTGTTGCAGCACTTGCCGAACTTGCGATCGCAACTGGGGGTTGGAATTAGGGAGGTCATCGAGCCTGCGTCTGGCTTTGATGGCACTGACGAGGGCGTCTAATCGCTGTTGGGAGGCGAATTGCCCTGTGGAGGAGATGCTGAGGGCTTGTATTTCGCTTTTGGCGGCGCGGTAATATTGCCAGAGGGCGAAAATGGCGGATGCGATCGCAACTATCAGCAACCCGCTCAACGCTGCAATAAACTTGCGCTGTCGCTGTGCTGTCTTTCTTTCATAAGCTACGCGCTTGCGTTCTTCTACCAGTCGTGCTTCGACTTCTTTTACTCGTTCTGCTTCCAGTGCTTGCTGCATTTCCAACTTGTCTAATTCACCAGAAGCGGCTAAAAACTGATAGTCCAAATCGCTCAAACTTTTACCTTGCGCCCAGGATTGAGCGTCTTTCAGCGCTTGTCCGCGCAACAGTCGCGATTCGTCTTGTTGTTTGGAAGCGATCCAAGCATCAAATAGTTGGGAGTAAGGGCGCAGTTGCCCTAAGTGTTTTTCTACCCATTCTCTCTTAAATACTTCTTGATAAATTAGGTTTTTTACCTGCAAATACCCATGTTTTTTTACCACTAAACCCGATAGCAATAGTTCGATTTGATCTCGGCTGTCATCGGTTGGGACGGGCGGGCACGGGGGCACCGCCCCTACGCCTTGTAAAATTTGCTGATAAATACCGAGCAATCGGCCGGCACGTTGTTCGTTGCGAAGGATGCGATCGCGGATTGTCTTTAAATGCTCTGGCTCATCTTGCGATTCCCATTGATTGATGATGTTTTCTCTCACCACCGATTCCACAAAAAATCCCTCGGTTCCCAGTGGTATTTTTAAACCCCCCGTGTGGGCTGACCCCGCCATTCTTACTACTAATTCACAAATTTTTTGCGTTAAAAATGGCTGTCCTCCCGTCCAATATAAGATTTCTTTGAGAACTGCCTGCGGATTGGCAATGACATTTTCTAACCCTTTCGCTAATGGTTGCGCTTCTTCTAAGCTAAATCCTAACAAATCGATCGCTTGTCCGATATTAAAAGGTGTCCGATTTTTATCGGCGATTAAATCGCTGGGTGTAGCTACTCCGAAAATTGCGAAAGTAATGCGGGTATATTCGGGATTGATAGCTCGTTGATTGTAACAATAACGAATCAAGGCGAAAAAATCATCTACCGGAAAATCTAAACTGATAATACTATCAATCTCATCGACAAATATAAAAATTCGCTCCTCCGCAAATCCGGTTAATAAAATATCTTCAATAAACTGACTCAATATTTGCAGAAGAGAAACTTCTTCTTGTTCTTGCCACCAGGTTTTTAAATTAACTTTTCCTACCAGATTGAAACTGCGCCACAAATCCCCAACAATTCCTTTATACCACTGTAAAGGAGTAATATTTTCGCTACCGATACGGGTCATGTCGATCGTGCTGCATTGAAATCCTTCGGCTTGCAATCGATGGAAGGTGCGAACAAGAAGGGAAGATTTGCCCATTTGTCGCGAATTGAGAATGTAGCAAAACTCGCCTCGTTTTAAGGCTTCATAAAGTTCGATATCTGCTTGTCGTTCGACATAGGTAGGCGCATCAGTTGTGAGACTGCCACCAATGTGGTAAGAGTAATCTTTCATAATTAATAGTTAATTGTTTCGGATAATTTAGCGATCGCCCACGGCATCGCACAAATGTCTATCCTCCTCCTTTACGTCAGCATTTGTTCGCAAATAATCTCGCACGCGATCGCACGCATAACCAAGTTCATCGAGTTTGAGAATACGCTCTAGATCCCATAAAATCACAGTGCGATCGTCCCCGGCTGAGGCAATTTGTTTGCCATCAGGACTAAACGCAACTCCCCAAACGTTCCCTTCATGTCCGGTTAGCGTCGTTATTTCTGTCCCGTCTGCCTTCCAAAGTTTGAGTGCGCCAGTTGAGCCTCCCCCCACCAGCATTTGACCGTCAGGACTGAAATCAACTGCCATCATGCCTCTAGTATTTCCCTGGAGGGTTTTGAGTAATGCGCCATCGATCGTCCAGAGTTTAATCGTGTCATCCCTGCTGGCAGTTGCCAAAGTGCGACCGTTTGGACTGATGGCAACTTCCCAAACAGGGCTGCGATGACCCTCTAGAGTCTTGAAAAACCTACCGTCAACACTCCACAACCGAGCAGTGCTGTCGCTACTGGCTGAAAGCAGCCTCTGTCCGTCAGGGGTAAAGTCCACATCGTAAACCCTGGCCCGATGCCCTGTGAAAGTTTTCAGCAAAGTGCCGTCCTTGTTCCACAGTTTCACAGTTTTATCGTTGCTAGCAGAAGCCAGTAGCCGACCATCTGGACTTGGGGAGATATCCCAAACTCCAGCTTCATGGCCTGTTATGGTTTTCAGTAACGTCCCGTCGAACTGCCAGAATTTAATTGTTTTATCTTCACTAGCGGTAGCAAGGAAAGGTGCGATCGCAGGATTGGCAAAGCTAGCACCAGAGAGGAAAGCAACAGAGCGAACGGCAGCCTTATCTGTGGCAAAAGACTTCAGCAACGTGCCGTCTCGCGCCCAGAGTTTGAAACTGCCATCGGAACAGGCGGAAGCTAGCATCTGACCTTCGGGGGAGAAATCCACATCCCAAATCGTGCCGCCATGTCCATAAAGGACTTTCGAGAAGGGGTTTATCGGGTTCCACAGTCGGGCTGTATTGTCGTCGCTAGCGGAGACAACCATTTGACTGTTAGGAATAAAAGTAAGCCCGCGAATTCCCGATTGATGCCCTTTGAGGACTTTCAAAAGTGTCCCGTCCGGCTTCCAAAGGTTGATAGTTTGGTCGGCGCTGGCGGAAGCAATGACATCACCTGCTGTGCTGACGGCGACTTCAAACACTTCCGAACTGTGACCGCTAAGAGTTCGTAGCAGGGTTCCGTCGGGTTGCCAGATTTTGACAGTGTTGTCAGCGCTGGCAGAGATGATGGCGGGACGTTTTGCACCGCTATTGTCTGCAAGTAAAGCGAACTCAACGTCCCAAACGGTGGCGCTGTGCCCTTCCAGGGTGCTCACCAGTTCGCCATCTAGAGTCCAAACCTTGACCGTATTATCTGTGCTGCTAGAGGCGAGCAGGTTTCCATCCGGGCTAAAGGCAACACCCCAAACTGCACCTTGATGTCCTGTCAGAGTCTTGAGCAGTTTGCCATCAACGCTCCACAGGCGAATGGTGCTGTCTTCACTGGCGGAGGCGATGCGCTCACCGTCTGGACTCACGGCGATCGCCCAGATCGCAGCCTTGTGTCCCTGAAAGGTTTTGAGCAGTTTGCCTTCCCGACTCCACAGATAAATGTTGCCGTCCACGCTGGATGTTACCAGGCGCTGACTGTCGGGACTAAAACGAAGGGCGTAGACGCTGCTGATCGTGTGTTGGAGAGTGTGCAGCAAGGTGCCATCCCGTTGCCAAACCTTGGCTGTTTGGTCGCCGCCGCCGGTGGCGATGAGTTGACCGTCTGGGCTGACATCAACTGCCAGAACCGGGCTGGAATGCCCCAACAGGCGATTGAATTCTGCCGTTCCATAGATGGCTTGTTGCAGCACTTGTTGAACTTGAGATGCCAACTGGGAGCTGGAATTAGCTAGGCTGTCGATCCTGCGTCTGGCTTTGATGGCGCTCACGATGGCATCTAATCGCTGTTGGGATGCGAATTGCCCTGCCGATGAGGAGGTGAGGGCTTGAATTTCGCTGATGCGGGCTTGCTGCTCACTGGTGATCGCGTAATGATATTGCCAGAGGGCAAGAATGCCAAAGGCGATCGCAACTATTAGCGCTCCGCTGAGCGCCCCAAGAAATCTTCGCTGCCGCTTCGCTGTCTCTCGCTCTAAAACTAACCGCTTGCGTTCTTCTGTGAGTCTGGCTTCAACTTCTCTAAGCCTCGCTGCTTCCAGTGCTTGCTGCACTTCCAGCCTGTCTAATTCACCAGAAGCGGCTAAAAAGTGATAATCCAAATCGCTCAAACTTTTTCCCTGGGCCCAGTAGGAAGCGTCTTTTAGCGATTGTCCGCGCAACAATCGTGATTCATCGGTTTGTTTTGAAGCGATCCAAGCGTTGAAAGCTTGCGAATAAGGACGCAGTTGCTCTAACTGTTTTTTTACCCATTGTAGGTGAAAAACTGCTTGATAAATCGGGTTACTTACCTGTAAACAACCTTGTTGTTTTACTACCAAACCTGATAGCAGCAGTTCGATCTGCTCTCCACTATCATCCGCTTCACTTTCACCACATTGTAAGAGGTTTTGATAGATGCCTAAGCTACGTGCAGTGAGTTGTTCGTTACCAAGAAGGCGATCGCGAATTGTCTTTAAATGCTCTGGCTCATCTTGCGATTCCCATTTATTGATGATGTTTTCTCTCACCAATGATTCCACAAAAAATCCCTCGGTTCCCGGTGGTATTTTTAAATCACCGCTGTGGGCTAATCCCGCCATCTTTACTACTAATCCACATATTTTTTGCGTTAAAAATGGCTGTCCTCCCGTCCAATCTAAGATTTCTTTGAGAACTGCCTGCGGATTGGCTATGACATTTTCTAACCCTTTCGCTAATGGTTGCGCTTCGTCTAAGCTAAATCCTGACAAATCGATCGATTGTCCGATATTAAAAGGTGTCCGATTTTTATCAGCGATTAAATCGCTGGGTGTAGCTACTCCGAAAATTACGAAGGTAATCCGGTTGTATTCTGGATTAATGGCTCGTTGGTTGTAACAATAACGAATTAAGGCGAAAAAGTCATCGACGGGAAAATCTAAGCCTAAAATACTATCAATCTCATCGACAAATATAAAAATTCGCTCGTTCGGAAATTTGACTAATAAAATCTCTTCAATAAATTGACTCAATCTTTGCAGGAGAGAAACTTCTTCTTGTTCTTGCCACCAGGTTTTTAAATTGACTTTTCCTACAAGATGGAAACTGCGCCACAAATCCCCAACGATTCCTTTGTACCATTGTAAAGGAGTAATGTTTTCGCTACCGATGCGAGTCATGTCGATCGTGCTGCATTGAAATCCTTCGGCTTGCAATCGATGGAAGGTGCGAACGAGAAGGGAAGATTTGCCCATCTGTCGGGAGTTGAGGACGTAGCAAAACTCGCCGAGTTTTAAGGCTTGATAAAGTTCGATATCTGCTTGTCGTTCGACGTATGTAGGCGCATCAGTTGTGAGACTGCCACCAATTTGGTAAGAGTAATCTTTCATAATTGAGAGTTCATGGTTTCGGATAATTTAGCGACGATCGCCCACTGCATCGCACAAATGTCTATCCTCCTCCTTCACATCGGCATTTGTCCGCAAATAATCCCGCACCCAATTGCAACCAAAAGCCAGTGGATCTGTATTGAGAATTCGCTTCACATCCCACAAAATCGCCGTTTGATCGAAGCTGGCGGAGGCAAGGAAAGTGCCGTCGGGACTGAAGGAAACTCTTGTCACCACACCTCTATGCCCCGTGAGCGTCGTCAGCAAGATGCCGTTTTTGTTCCAGAGTTTCACCGTGTTATCCAGACTTGCCGTAGCGATGATTTCACCATCCGGGCTAAAGGAAACTTCTAGCACTCCCTCTGCGTGACCTTTAAGCGTTCTCCGTAGCAGTGCTTTGTGAGGAACCGAGGTGTCAGTAACAGTGGGTGAGGCATCTAATTTCCAGAGTTTGATGGTGCCATCCATACTCGCTGAGGCGAGCGTCTTGCCATCGGGACTGAAATTGAGATCTAAAGTCAGAGCCTGATGAGCGTCAATCACCTGCAACAAAGTGCCATCGGGCTTCCAGATCGCGATCGCGCCACTGCTACCGACGGCGGCTAGAGTTTCCCCATCAGGGCTAAAGGCTACATCCCACAAGGCGCTGCCATCTAGCTGTAGAGTTCTCAGCAAAATGCCGTCTGGCTGCCAGAGTTTCACCGTGCCGTCTGGGCTTGCGGAGGCAAAAATTTTACCGTCCGGACTCCAAGCAATTCCGTAAACTAAAGTTTTGTGTGCCTTGATTTCTCGCAGGAATCTGCCATCCTTGTGCCAGAGTTTAACTGTTTTTTCGCCCCCTGCGGCAATAAGTTTACCGTCAGGACTGAATGCCAGATTCCAAAGCCCTCCTGTACCCTCCTTAAGCGTCTTCAGCAACGTGCCATCTGGCCGCCAAAGTTTCACCGTGCCGTCTGTACTGGCAGTGGCGGCGAGTTTACCATCAGGAGCAAAAGCAGCCGCATAAACAGCAGCGTCGTGACCTTGCAGGGACAAGAAAAAAATGTTTTTCGGCTGCCAAAGTTTGACAGCATTTCCTATACCCAGGGAAGCAATGAAACTGCCGTCACGACTGAAAGCGATATTCCATAACGCACTGCGATGTCCTGCAAAAGTTCGTAGGGGCAGTGCCTCCGTGCCTGCCTTGCCGTCTTTGCTCCAAAATTTGATTGTTCGATCGCCGCTGGCTGTGGCGATAATCTCACCGTCAGGACTGAAATCTAGACTCTCAACGCCAGATGCGTGACCTTTAAGGGTTCGCAGGGGCTGTAACTCTTCGTCTGACGGGGCATGGGAGGGCCAAAGTTTAACAGTTTTATCCATGCTCGCAGAGGCAAATATCTTGCCGTCAGGACTGAACTTGACCTCCCAAATGGCAGCGCTGTGTGCTTGAAACGTTCGCAGTAACTTTACCGAGGCCCATTCTGGGCCGTCTTTTTTCCACAATCGAATCGTCCCCTCCGCACTTGCGCTAACGAGCATTTCCCCGTCGGGGCTAAAGCTCAGGCTCCTCACCGCATCGGTGCGATCGAGAATGGTTAATAAATTGCCGTTTTTGTCCGAGAGTTTAACGGTGTTATTCTCACCGGATGCAGCTAAAGTCTCGCCATCTGGACTGAACGCCACACCGTTAAACTCCTTACTGTGTCCCTCAAGAGTATGTAGGAGTTTGGGACCCGGCCAAGACGTTCCCTCTTTCTGCCAAACTTTAACTGTGCCCTCTCCACTGGCGCAAGCGAGGAGTTTACTGTCGGGGCTAAAAGCCAACCTCCACACTATACCGTTGTGGGGAAGAGTCGTAATCAGGGTGCCATCTCGCTGCCAGAGTTTGACCTCGTTATCTGTACTTGCGGAGGCAATTGTCTGAGCGTCGGGACTGATTGCTAATCTATACAGTGTCGCCTGATGTCCTGACAAGCGGTTGAACTCGGAAGCTCCATAAACTGCCTGCTCTAGTAATAATTGCACGCGATTTTCTAGTTGGGGATTTGCGCTGCCGAGTTGTTGCAGTTTGCGCTTGGCTTTGATTGCGGCAATCAGGCTGTCTAATTTTTGCTCTAAGGTAAAGAGGGCTTCGGAGGAGGTGGCGATCGCTTCTACCTCACTCAAGGTAGCTCGACGATATTGCCAAAAAGCTGCTGTTCCGAGAAACAGGGCGATCGCTAATGCTAAAGAGAGTGCAGCAATAAACCACTTTTGCCGTCTGGCATTTTTTTCGACTTCTTTTAACCTTTCTGCTTCTAAGGTTAGTTGCATTTCTTGCTTGTCGAGTTCCGCGCTAGCTGCTAAAAACTGATAGTCTAAATCGCTCAAACTTTTTCCCTGCATCCAAATTTGAGCATCTTTTAAGGCTTGTCCCCTCAAAAGGCGCGAATCATCTGTTTGTTTGGCAGCGCTCCAAGCATCGAAAGATTGGGAGTAAGGACGCAGTTGCCCTAATTGTTTCTCTACCCATTCTATATTAAATATTTCTTGATAAATTATATTTTTTACCTGCAAATAGCCTTGCTTTTTGACCACTAAACCCGATAGCAAGAGTTCAATTTGTTCTCGGCTGTCATCGGTTGGTACTTCCACACTTTGCAAGATTTGCTGGTAAATGCTGAGCAATCTTCCGGCGCGTTGTTCGTTCCTCATGATGCGATCGCGTATCGTTTTCAGATGCTCTGGCTCGTCTAGGGATTCCCATTTATCGATGATTTGCGATCGCACCAAACTATCTACCCAAAAGGCCTCTGTTCCCGGAGGAATATTTATTAATCCGCCCACCGTCTCTAGGCTGGCTCTGTACGCCAAATAGCAAATTTTATGGGTGAGAAATGGCTGTCCTGAAGTCCAAGCTAATATTTGTTTGAGAACGGCATCAGGATTACTGACGGCACTCTCTAATCCCTTAACTAATAGTTGGGCTTCATGCCATTCAAAACCCCGCAAATCTATAGCACGACCGATATTAAAAGGAGTTCGCTTTTTGTCAGCAATTAAATCGCTTGGCGTGGCTACTCCAAAAATTGCAAAAGTAATGCGGTTATACTCTGGATTAATCGCTCGCTGATTGTAGCAAAACCGAATTAAGGCAAAAAAATCATCGACAGCGAAATCCAAACTGAGAATGCTATCGATTTCATCGATGAATATAAATATCCGCTCGTGAGGAAAATTGACCAGCACGATATCTTCAATAAAATGACTCAATCTTTGCAAAAATGAGACCTCTTCTTCGTCGCGCCACCAAGTTTTTAAATTAACTTTTCCTAACAAATTGAAGCTGCGCCACAAATCCCCAACAATTCCTTTATACCACTGTAAGGGAGTGATATTTTCGCTACCGATGCGGGTCATGTCGATCGTGCTGCATTGAAAACCTTCTGCTTGCAGTCGGTGCTGGGTACGGACTAAGAGAGAAGATTTGCCCATTTGTCGGGAGTTAAGCACGTAACAAAATTCCCCAGCTTTTAAGACTTCATAAAGTTCGGAATCTGCTTGCCGCACTACGTATGTAGGCGCATCACTGGCGAGACTGCCGCCAATTTGGTATGTTACCTGGGTCATGCGGTTTATGGGTGGGTTTAAAGCTGAGTATGTAGGGAATTTATTTAGAGGTAAGGATGTGGTGCTGGAGCTGTATTATAATATAAGTTATGATAAACTATGCTAAATTATGGTTGATTTATCCCTTTTTTTTAGTGCACGTAGGCGGACTTTGTTTGTATAGCAGCGATTTCTAAGCGCAAAAAAACGTCGAGTTTTCAAGGGGATCTTGGATTACGCAAAAAAACTGTAAAGCCGGCTCTAAATAAAGTTGTGCGAACCAAAATAGATGCGGTACAACTCACAGCTTAGCGTACAGCGGTTGTTATCGATATGAATCAGCCCTATACTAAATAATTTAGAAGCCACTATCGGATCTAATTCCACTCCGTGTTCCGATTTTACTACTTGTTTAAGTGCAACCGCCAATTCGAGATACTCTTGCAATGTTGCCCAAAAACTCCGCAAGTAATCTTTATAAATTCCCGCTATTGTCGGAGCTTCTTGTAGTAGCTGATCTAGTGTTACACTGTTGTGACAGAGGTGGTAAAAAGCGAGCCGCACCAGATAAGGATGTCCCCCCACCATTGCCATCAGTCGATCGGCATCGGAACCCTCTGTCCAATCCAGTCCGTGACGCTGAGCTAAAGCAAGTATCTGCTCTTCTGTAAAATAGGGCAATTGCAGCGGTAAACCGACATTAAAAGGCGATTCAGTGAGCTTTAAAGGAATATAAATTTCTGTGGAGTGAAGAACGATTAATCGCAGTTTTCCCAAAGTTTCAATCCGCTTTGCTTCTTCATGCCAGCTTCGCAGCAGCGGCAAAAATTCTCTGGCAATTTTTGGATACTCAAAAATTATATTTACTTCATTTAACGCTAACACAATAGGGGTACTTATTTGTGCTAATATATATTGTTGCAAATAGATGGTGCAGCTTACTTTGCTACCCATGTCTTCATCCCAATAATCCTCTAATAGAGGTGGTAATTCTAGGTTACGGCTGATGTTGGCACAAAACCAGCGTAAAAATTTATCGATATTGGCTAAGACAGCTTCCTCGGCTTGCTGAAAATCTAAACTTACAGTTCGATAGTCAAGAGAAGTCGCGCGATCTAAAATCCGTAGGAGAAGGGAGCTTTTTCCCATCTTCCTGGGAGCTTTAATCCGCAGAACACTTCCTGGCTTGGTAATCTCTCGATAGGCGAGTTCTTCAATTAGCGGGTGAGGGATATAAAATGGCGAACCGAGGGGCACGGGAGAGCCGGGAAATTCTAAAGGTGTTGCGAGGCATTGGCTGCGGGTGAAGGATTCAATTAATTCTCGTTCCTCTGCGGTCAGGGAACGTGATTCTACACAAGAGCGAAAATTTGATTTGCTAATAGATGTCTGCAAGATTTGAGAGAGAGATTGCCACAAGGATGAGGCGATGTTTCTCAGGTAATGCTCTCCGTAATGAGAGGCAGATGCGATACTTGTATAAGTCTTTCCTTCCCAAACTTGGCGGAGTATGATTTCTTGTACTGGGTATAAATCTTTTTGTAATCGCACACGAGTTAGCTGTAGTACCTCATCTATCGTCATAACTGGCAATAACCATATAAGTGTATCGTTGATATTATCACTTATGATTGAGTGTAAAGCTCAGATCGATCGCCTATTGGATTGCGACACGCTCCTGTCGCGACATTTTTCAGGGGGTAATTGGTCAAATCGGTTAAATATCCCCGAAGACTATCACTGTCAATAATCAAGAATTCCCTCGCGGGGTGGGGGCGAGTGTATTTAACCTGCCTGCACTCTTCAAGGGTACAAGAGTGAACCCACCTCTACAGGCTTTGGAGAATGGTTCTCTTCGTTAAGTGAAATCCTTGAAATGCGTTAAATCTGGTAATTTCCCCGTTGCCTGACGGATCGCAGAGTGCTATAACCTAATTTCAATGGGCGCTGGCGATCCTACTGGAAAGGAATCTGTGCTCAGTTTTTCTTTATCGTTGGCCAAAATGTCATGCCGGTGTCACAGTTGGTAGTGAAGGCAGAATTAAAAATGTGACAGTTGACTTTGCTAAAGCTGAGTCGATTGATGTTAAGTTAATTAACATTAGTTTCAGATCGCTGCATTTACTCATCACAAGCGTTAAGTCCAAAAGCATAATTCTTATTTTTGTGCTAGCAGGTTTTTTTATTTCCATGTAATCCTGTCTTAAAAACTTTAGCAAATAACCTAGTTGATTTAATGCAAATGATTCATGAAATCTTTCCTAATTATTTTATTCCTCACGGTCATTGCTACTTGTGGAAGCCTGGATTAGTGGGGCTGCACATTTTGTCCGATGGTTTGATTGCCGTGGCTTATTTTTTGATACCCATCACGCTGATTTATATTGTTAATAAGCGGAAAGACGTGCCTTTTGACTGGGTTTTCATGCTGTTTGGCTCTTTTATTGTCTGCTGCGGGATTACCCATATTATGGAAATATGGACGCTGTGGCATCCTAATTATTGGTTCTCTGGTTTTCTTAAAGCGATTACGGCGCTGATTTCGCTAAGTACAGCAGCAGTGCTGGTGGAACTAATCCCAAAAATCTTGGCTATTCCCAGTCCAGATCAATTGGCGGTGGCAAATGTAGCTTTACAAAATGAGATTGGCGATCGCAAACAAGCTCAAGAAGCACTCTCGGAATTAATGCTAGAATTGGAAAAACGCGTGATGGAGAGGACGATCGCTTTAGAATCCACTAATGAACTTTTGCTACAGGAAAATCGCGATCGCTCTTTGGCGGAAAATTCATTGCGGCACTCGGAAGCTAAACTGCTAGAACAAACTCAGCATTTAGAGAACGCTCTGCAACAACTTAAAGGCGCTCAAACTCAACTCGTGCAAACTGAAAAAATGTCGTCTTTGGGGCAAATGGTAGCTGGGGTTGCCCACGAAATCAATAACCCTGTTAACTTCATTTATGGCAATTTGATTCCTGCGGAGGAATACATTAAAGAGCTTGTAGAATTGATTAAGGCTTATCAAGTTTATTACCCCACTCCGGCGCCGGAAATTGCAGACAAGATTCGCACTATCGAACTCGATTTTATTTTAAAAGACCTGCAAAAACTTTTTGGTTCGATCAAAATTGGAGCAGAGCGAATTAGGGAAATTGTTAAATCTTTACGGACTTTCTCGCGGTTAGACGAAGCCGACATGAAAAAGGTAAATATCCATGAAGGTATCGATAGCACTTTAATGATTTTGCAGCACCGCTTGAAAGAACAACCAAACCGTCCGCCTATCCAAGTGATTAAAGAGTATGGAGATGTGCCAAAATTGGAATGCTACGCTGGGCAGCTTAACCAAGTATTTATGAATATTTGTTCTAATGCTATTGATGCTTTAGAACAGATTGTACAGGAGGGATATTCGACCAACGGCTATTGGGAAAATAATTTATCTGACCACTTACAAAACGCCTATTGCCCACTGCTAAAAATTCGCATCCGCACCCTTTTAGTTGATGACAAGTGGGTGCAGATTCACATTGCTGATAATGGCACTGGCATAGATTATGATGCGATCGCTAAAATTTACGATCCATTTTATACAACGAAACCTATCGGTGCTGGTACCGGGCTGGGTTTGGCAATTGCTTATCAGATTATTCAAGCCCATGAAGGTTATTTGCGCTGTACTTCCGAGGTGGGGAGAGGTACGGAGTTTATCATTGAAATTCCTTTGCGATCGCAATTTGGCGATCGCCCCCTACTCCAAAAGCAAGCTGTTATGAACAAGCTGGGTTTAGGCGTTAATAAATAATTCTGAATCCAGCTACCATTTTCGGTTTATTTTATTTTTTGCCTAACTTAGGTATCATCAAATCCATATTATCTGCCAACAACAAGTATTATGTGGGAAGCACTCAAAAATATCTTTTCCCCGACTCAGTATATGCCTCACGGTCATTGCTATCTTTGGCAAACGCCTTTAGTGTGGCTGCACGTAACTGGGGACTTTTTAATCGCGATCGCCTACTATTCAATTCCGGCGATGCTAATTTATTTTATCTTCAAGCGGCGCGATGTTCCTTTTTTAGGAATATTTGCTTTATTTGGTGCATTTATTATTCTGTGTGGGACGGGTCACTTGCTAGACATTTGGACGTTGTGGCATTCCGCTTATTGGCTGTCGGGGATTGAAAAAGGAATTACTGCACTGGTTTCCTGCTTCACCGCCGCCTCGATGGTAACACTATTGCCCCAGTTTTTGTCTTTAAAAACACCCCAAGAATTAGAGGCCATAAATCGCAAGTTGCAGACTGAGATTGGGGTGCGTGAAGATGCTGAATTAGCGTTGCGCCACGCTTATGATGATTTAGAAATTAAAGTCCAAGAGCGCACCGCACAGTTAACAGAAATTAATGGTTATTTAGAAGCAGAAATAAGAGAAAAAGTAGCCGCTGAATCCGCTTTGCGTGAACGAGAAAGTAGGTTAACAGAACAACAAAATGGTTTGCTCGAATTAGCAAAAAATTCTAGTATCTACGAGGGAAATATCAGCGAGGCGTTGAGAGAGATTACGCAAATGGCAACTCGTACCCTGAATATCGATCGGGCAAGTATTTGGTTTTATCAGGAAAATAAATCCGCACTGTGCTGTGCGGATATTTACGAACTGACTCCCAATCAACACAGCGCCGGTGGAGAAAGAAAAGTTGCTGACTATCCTAGCTATTTCCAAGCTTTGAAGACAGAACAGGCGATCGCAGCAGTTGATGCCAAAACTGATCCGCGCACCCGAGAATTTAGCGAATCTTATTTGACGCCTTTAAACATCTCGTCGATGCTAGATGTTCCTATTACCCATAAAGGGCAAATTGCGGGTGTAATTTGTTTAGAACATCAGGGAACGACCAGGAATTGGACGCTGGACGAACAAAGCTTCGCTAGCTATGTGGCGCAGATCGCAGCTTTAGCAATGGAAGCTCGCGATCGCAAGCAAGCCGAGCTAAACTTGCGTTCGGTCACCGAACGCTTGCAATATTTGCTGGCGACTACTCCGGCGGTGATTTTTAGCTGCAAATTAGGGGAAAATTATGACGTAACATTTGTCAGCGATAATATTGTTTCAATGATTGGTTACGAATCCCGAAATTTTCTTGATGGTTCCCTTGATTGGCATAGCTTGGTTCATCCAGAAGATCGAGAGATTGTTGATACTTCATACGCTCAGATATTGGAAAAAGAATCGATTTCCTACGAATACCGCGAACGGCACAAAGACGGTAGTTATCGCTGGATATACGATGAGGTTAAGTTAGTCAAAGATGCTGCTGGTATACCTGTAGAGTGTGTTGGTTATGGAGTAGATGTTACTGCTCGAAAACAGGCGGAAATAGCCTTGCAGCAACAAGTAAAAAGGGAGCGGCTAGTGAATTCCATTCAAGAGCGCATTCGTTCCTCTCTTAACCTAGAAGAAGTGCTGACAATGGCTGTGGAAGAAGTCCGCCAGTTTTTGTCAACTGATAGAACAGTTATTTACCGCTTTAATCCAGATTGGAGTGGATTTATAGCCGTAGAGTCGGTATCCGTCGGTACGATGCCGATTTTGGGAATTGACATTAATGACCCTTGTTTTCGACAACGCTACGTCTCTGTTTACGAGCAGGGACACATTCGTGCGATCGACAATATTTATACAGCAGGTATTTCAGAGTGCCACGTTAATTTACTGAGCGAGTTGGAAATTAAAGCTAACCTCGTCGTTCCCCTTTTGCAAGGTGAAAAACTATGGGGGCTACTCATTGCTCATCACTGCCGCAGTCAAAGGCATTGGGACTCTTCTGAGATAGAATCTCTCAAGCAAATTTCCGTGCAGCTAGCAATTGCTATCCAGCAATGCACCCTTTTTGAACAAGCTCAAACAGAAATTGCCGATCGCAAATTAGCAGAAACAGCATTACAAAAAGCTGTCGTAGCTGCTGATACAGCTAACCGCGCCAAGAGCGAATTCCTTTCTTCTATGAGCCACGAATTGCGGACTCCCCTAAATGCCATTCTCGGATTTAGTCAGGTGATGGTGCGCGATTCATCTCTCAACAATCAACACCAGCAGCACCTAGAAATTATTAATCGCGCGGGTGAACACTTGCTTGCGCTAATTAATGACATTTTGGAAATGTCCAAAATTGAAGCGGGTCGAAGTCAGCTTAATGAAAGCAGTTTTAATTTAATGCGCTTGCTAAAAACCTTAGAAGAAATGTTTCGATTAAAAGCTAAATCTAAGAAATTGCAGCTAAATTTGGAAGTGGGTGACCGTGTACCACACTTTGTTACTGCAGATGAAGGTAAATTGCGCCAAATTTTGATTAATCTTGTAGGAAATGCGATCAAGTTTACAGAGAGGGGTAGCGTTACTTTGCGAGTGAAAAAGAAGGTAGAAGAAAGTTTGGGGGCTGAAAATGCAGAGTTTTCGGACACACAAACAAAACTTGCCGACGCGGGTTGTGAACATTCCGAAAGCTTAGCGGTTGAAACCACAGCTATACCAAAAAGAACCGGATGGTGCACTGGTTTTAATCAGTCCGAAAGCTTAGGAAACTGTGATTGTGTAGACGCGAATGGCCTTCGCCCGGAATTGTTACGCCTTCAGTTTGAAATTGAAGATACTGGCCTTGGCATTGCCGCAGAAGAGATGAATAAGTTATTTGAACCATTTGAGCAAACAAAAACAGGTCAAAAGTCTCAGCAGGGGACTGGATTAGGTTTACCAATTAGCCGCAAATTTGTACAAATGATGGGAGGAGATATTACTGTCAGCAGTAAACCTGAGTTGGGAAGTAAGTTTGCATTTGATATTCAAATCAGCCTTGCCACTCCAAGCGAAATTAAAATCCTTAAACCGCAGAAACAAGTAATTAGTTTAGCACCGAATCAACCAGAATACCGGATTTTGGTTGTTGACGATCGCGCCGATAACTGCCTAGTCATAGAGAGATTATTGTCACCACTAGGCATCCTCGTGCGAGAAGCTAGAGATGGTCAAGAAGCTATTGCTGTATGGGAGGATTGGCAACCGCACCTGATCTGGATGGATATGCAGATGCCTGTCATGGATGGCTATGAAGCCACCAGACAAATTAAAGCTCATCCTCTCGGAAAACAAACTGTAATAGTTGCTCTTACTGCTAGCGCTTTTGAAGAGGAACGACAAACTATTTTAGGAGCAGGCTGCGATGATTTCATGCGTAAACCCTTCGATGCAAAGATATTATTTGCGAAAATGGAAGAACTTTTAGGAGTGCGCTATATTTACGAGGAATCTGTTGATGCAAAACTAGAAAATGAAAGCGAAATTAGCGAAGTGACTAGCAATCAATCTGTCGAGTCACAACTCGGTCAAATGCCTCTTGAGTGGGTAGAAAAAATATCTCATGCTGCTCATGAATGTTGCGACGATAAAATTGTCAAGTTGATTGAGGAAATGCCGAGCGAGTTTGCTTTTGCGGCCGAATATTTAACTACTTTGGTGCAGGATTTCCTATTTGACGATATTATAGAGATAGCGCAGTCAGCAGTTGCGACGAGGTAAAAATACCTGTTTTCAACTAATCTAAACTTGGGAGGCTATTTTATTTAAAAAAGACCTAACATTAAGCCCCAATACCGTCTCCTTGCCATCTCTTTTTAGGAAGGGAAATCGGAATTTATACTGTTTCGTTTTTTTTTTGAGGTAAACTTCTTAAGTGTTACTATCTTTGATCTTGACAAACTACCGTGAGCGATCGCATGGACAGCCATCAATATCCTACAACTCAAGCCAACATTTTAGTAGTTGATGATAAGCCCGATAATGTGCGGCTTTTATCTACAATCTTGACCGAACAAGGGTATCAGGTTCGTAAAGCGCTGAACGGGCAAAGGGCGATCGCTACAGTGCAAGAGTTTCCGCCGACTCTAATTTTGCTGGACGTGATGATGCCAGACATGAATGGATATGAGGTATGCACAAAGTTGAAAGCTTCACCAAAAACCAGTTCCATTCCCGTGATTTTCTTAAGCGCTTTAGATGACGTTCTAGATAAGGTGAAAGCCTTTGATGTGGGAGGAGTTGACTATATTACTAAACCTTTTCACGGTAAAGAAGTATTGGCACGAGTGGCAAATCAGTTAACAATTCAAAGTCAACAACAGTTACTTAAAGAGCAAACGAAGCAATGCCAACAACTTGTCGAACGTTTGCAAAACGAAATTAAAGAGCGGCAGGGAGTGGAGGTAGCTTTACGGCTTGCTCAAACAAAGTCGGATCATTTATTGCTGAATATTTTACCAGCAGCGATTGTTGAAAATTTGAAAAAGGGTCAGGGTTCTCCTGCCCAGAGGTTTGATTCAGCAACAGTTCTTTTTGCTGATATTGTCGATTTTACATCTATTGCTGCTAGAATTTTACCTCTAGAATTGGTAAATGTACTGAACCAGATTTTTTCAAGGTTTGACCAACTAACTGAAAAACACGGTTTGGAAAAAATTAAAACAATTGGAGATGCTTATATGGTAGCGGGGGGGTTGCCGGTGCCGAGGGCAGATCATGTAGAAGCGATCGCGAATATGGCCTTGGATATGCAGGAAGCGATCGCTGATTTTCAAACTGACAAAGGCGAACCATTTCAAATTCGGATTGGCATTCATACAGGGCCCGTAGTTGCTGGCGTAATTGGCACTAAAAAATTTATCTATGACTTGTGGGGAGATACTGTTAATGTTGCTTCTCGGATGGAATGTCAAGGATTACCGGGATATATTCAAGTTACTACGGCTATTTACGAACTGTTAAAAGATCGGTATTTATTTGAGGAAAGAGGTGCGATCAAGGTTAAAGGTAAAGGAGAGATGATCGCCTATTGGCTAAAGGGTACAAAAGATAATTCAGCGGGTGAAACTGATTATTGTCAAACGCAGTCCACTCCTAGCGAACTAATAGAGTACCCAAATACCCGAATTATTTAAGAAGTCGGGCATCTAACCTAGGAACTCTGGAGGAACGTTGATCTAATCCTTAAAAAATGAAAATAATTTGCAGATTACAATTTTTATTTTCCCGGATGATTTCAATGCGATCGATAAATTCTCGAAAGTAAAACCTGCGTTCTGATTCTGATAAATCGAGCCAAAATTGGGGAAGGGAAACTGTTTGGGCAATTTCTCGCAAATTTACTGGGGGTAGTTGCGCTAATTTGTTTTGCAGTTCGGCAATTTCGGTGCGGATTTTGTAGGCTCTAAACTCTGCAGTTTCGGTGTCTAATATGCCGCTGTCAATCAGGGCCCAAAGTTGCTCTATGATTTCTTGTTTCGATGCGATCGCCCTGACAATTCCTGCTTTAATCCCACTCATATTCGGCATTTGCAACCCAGCAACAGCATCGGGTAAATCCCGACAAATACCGGCGATGGTTAATTGCAATACTTCATCGTAGGAAAGACCGCTACATTTAGGCTGTTTTGGACAGTTAATTGGTCGCAAATAAAGGTATTCTTTTTCTTTGCGGTAGGAGGTGACTTTGGCAACTGTCATGGGCGATTTGCATTCTGCACAAATTGCTAAACCTGCGAGGGAACGTGGGGCGCTAGCGCTGCGAGGAGAAAGGCAGCGGTTGCGGCGCAGCAATCTGTCTATTTGGGCGGCTTCTTCTCTGGAAATAATCGGGACGTGGGTGTTAGAAATTACTTGACCGTTTTGATATTCCAAATCGCCTCGGTAGGCGGGATTTGTCAGCCAGCGGCGGCCGGTACTTACAGAAATTTTTTTGTTGTATTTCTTGGCTAAATACCGCACGGAACCTCGCAAGGAACCGTAAATTAAAAAGTGTTCAAAAAAGTCTTTGACGGTGGGGGCGGTGGTTTTATCGATCGTATAACAATCTTTGCCGCGCCGGTAGCCGTAGGGAGCCTTACCCGGTGGAATTCGCGATTTGATGCGGTTGCGCGCGTGTCCTTTGCGAATACTCCGGCTGTGTTGGCTGCGCTGGATTTCTGCGAGGATTTGCAGCAAGTTTTTGCGGTTTCGTGGTTCTGTTTCTGCTTGTACTATGATTTCGACGCCGAGGTTTTCGAGTTGGGCGAGGTGCGAACACACTTGCTGCAATGTGTCGCCTAGTTCTTCAAACCGCTGAATTAATAAGTATTTGACTGGTTCTGTTTGGCAGTCTTTGAGGAGTTGCTGAAGTTGCTGCCGCCCTCCTAAGTCTTGATAGGTGCGATCGACTTCTTGACCCCAAATTTCCGGTGCGGGTGCTGCTTCGAGTAGCGGTTCGGTGTAAGAATAAGCGATGATTTTCATCTGTTACTCGCTGAGTTCGATGATGTTGCCGTCTGGATCTTGGGTAAATAATGCCGATCGACCTGACGCGCTCATTTGAAACGAGTAATTGTGAGCGATTAACTGTTGTTTGGCTGCCTCTAAGTTAGCAACAGAAAATGCTAGATGTCGGTTGCGTCCCCATTTGGCATGGTCTACGGCATCTGGGATAATTGTTGCACCTAAAATTAGGTGGAGCTGGAAGTCGCCGATTTGATACCAGATTCCGGGAAATTTTAAGTTTCGATCGATTTTTTGCAGTTTTAGTACGGTGCTGTAAAAGTGTTGGGATTTTTCCAGGTTGGAGATGAGTAGGGCGGCGTGGAGGGATTGGGTAATTTGCATTTTTGTTTGGTATTTATTTCTTTTTTAAACCGCTGATGCAGGCTGATGAGCGCTGATGAACGCAGATTGGTTGATGTTTGTTGAGTTTTTGATATGATAACATTGTCGATCGCTATTAAATACATTCAAAACTGTTCTGAGTAACTCGCGCTCGGATATTTTAGGCTCGATTGTATTGTCTCTTTTTCTGAGTATGCTGTAAACTGCCCGCTGGGAGTGTTTTTAACAATGGTTTTAGAAAAAAGTGCGATCGTTTCCAGGGCGGGCAAATTCCGGCTCCGCAATGTCTTGGTAGTTCCCTTTGTTCTCCAAATTTTGGCGGCTGTTGGCTGCGTTGGCTTTCTCTCTTACAGAAACGGAGAGCAGATAGTCAACGATATTGTTAGTCAGTTGCGGCAGGAAGTGAGTGCGAGAGTTTACGAACGTGTCCAAACCTATTTGGAAGCTCCGCCACTGGTGAATCAGATCAATCAGGATGCTGTACCTTTGGGGGTGTTGAATTTTGACGATTTGGAGCAAGCTAGACCATATTTTTGGAAACAAGTTCTGCAATTTAAGTCGATCGGTCACGCGGGAATTGCCAACGAAAAAGGTCAGTACCTGCGTGTGGGTTGGGTAAATCGGCTGGTTGGACTTGAACAACCTCAGCTTGCCCAGCAACTGATTCCTGGGGGCGGCGACTTGATATATTACAACCTTGACGATAATGGAAACCCGACAACAATCGAAAAAAACACGCCCAATTATGACGTTCGCACGCGCCCTTTTTACAGAGTAGCTGTTGAGAAGAAACAGGCAGCTTGGAGTGAAGTTTATATTAATTTTGGCTACGGTACGCTGCAAATTAATGCGAGTCTACCCTATTATGATGCCGAAGGGAAACTAATTGGCGTGCTGACTTGCCAGATGGGACTAGATCAAATTCGCCACTTCCTGCAAACCTTACGGGTGGGCAATTCCGGTCAAGTATTTATCATTGAACCCCAGGGTGAGTTAATAGCCACCTCGGTTAAAGAACAGCCTCTTTCGGTGGGAAAAGGCCCCGATACAAAGCGGATCAAAGCACAGGAAAGCAGCAACCTGCTGATGCGTCAAAGTGTGATTTATCTGCAGGGTAACTTCAAGCGTTTGGAAGACATCGATCAAACTGTTCAACTTGACTTTAAGCTGAACGGTGAGCGGCAATTTATCCAAGTTTCTCCGCTAACTGATAAGTACGGCC
Source organism: Microcoleus sp. AT3-A2 (assembly GCF_036705685.1). NCBI lineage: Bacteria > Bacillati > Cyanobacteriota > Cyanophyceae > Oscillatoriales > Microcoleaceae > Microcoleus > Microcoleus sp. AT3-A2. The sequence goes on along the minus strand of NZ_JAUBVF010000057.1, from coordinate 12,901 downwards.
TCAATTGGCTGATTGTAGTAGTAGTTCCTGAAGCGGACTTTATGGCGCAAATTTATGCTAACACTCGGCAGACCATTTTGCTGTGTATTGTCGCTCTCATTGTCTCTGTTGGAGTGGGTATTTTCACCGCTAGCTGGATTACTCGCCCCCTAAACCAAATTGCTCAAGCTTCAGAATATCTAGCAGGAGGTGCTCTTAACCAGAACGTTGCTTCCAGTCGGATTTGGGAAATTGAAACCTTAAGAAATTCCTTTAACAGTATGGCGAGACAACAGCAAGAATCCTTTGAAACGCTAGAAGATAAAGTCAAAGAACGTACCTCTGAACTCGCCACAGCCACTAAACAAATTGCTGCTCTCAACCAGCGCCTGAAAGCGGAAAACCTCCGCATGAGCTCCGAGCTCGATATGCTCAAACAAATGCAGCAGTTGATTCTGCCAAAACCGGCGGAACTTGCAGCCATTGAAGATTTAGATATTGCCGGATTTATGGAGCCAGCCTCGGAAGTAGGTGGTGATTACTACGACGTACTTTGTACTAACGGGGTTGTCACAATTTGTATTGGTGATGTCACCGGTCACGGATTAGAAAGTGGCATTTTGATGGTGATGACTCAAGCTGCTGTCCGCACTCTTCAGGAAATGCAAGAATCCAACCCGCTGCGTTTTTTAGATACCCTCAACCGCACTCTTTATAAAAATGTCCAGCGCATGAACTCAGACAAAAATATGACACTAGCTTTGCTCAACTATGCGGATCGCACAATTAGTATCAGCGGTCAACATGAGGAAACTCTTGTGGTCAGGAAAGGTGGTAAAATCCAGCGGATAGACACCATGAATTTAGGATTTCCGCTCGGCTTAGATGAGGATATTTCCGATTGGATTAGCCATGTTTTAGTAGACTTAGAACCTGGGGACGGGGTGGTGCTTTATACTGACGGCATCCCCGAAGCTAGAAACATACACAAAAAATTTTACGGTATCGAAAGACTCTGTGAAGTGGTTTCTCAAAACTGGCATTTGAGCGCCGAACGAATCAAGGAAGCCACCATTGCTGATTTGCGAAATTTTATGGGAGAACAAAAGGTATTTGATGACATTACTTTGCTAGTATTGAAGCAACAGGGCAATATTGTGCATAATTTATGAGTGACGGTCGTCAACCCGGTTTCTACGAGGGAGCTTGGATTTAGTGGCCAAGCCTCGAAGCAGAAACAGGATTTCGAGTTCCGCGTGTGTAAGTTCTAATATTTTACAGCGAGCGAGTCAAACAATTTTGCGCTTCCCGATTCGGAAGTTTAAATTATGAAACCACAAATAAATTTATCACCATCTAAATCTCCAGAAGAACTCCATACCCAGCTACAGGAGTTGAGCGAAAAACTTGAGGAAGTAGAGGATGAAAAAAATAGCTATGAAACCTTGGTAGAAATTATCACGCAACACTCGACGGATCTCGAAAACCAGATCCGTCATAAAAATCGAGAGATGCAGACTTACATCGAGCAGGTAAAAAAGGTTATAGATGCAGCTATTGCTGTAAAAAACAATAGCTTTCAACCCCAGATATTGTCAGATGTGGCAGCGCGCAGTGATGCACTGGGAGAACTGGCACAGGTATTTTCGCATATGGTGCAAACGGTGAAAGCGCGGGAACAAGAATTAGAGAAACTTTTGCAGGCTTACGGACGTTTCGTTCCCGATGAATTTCTCCAATTTCTCGGCAAGCAGAGCATGGTTGATTTCCAGCTTGGAGATCACGTGAGCAAAGAGATGGCAATTATGTTTTCCGATATGCGTTCGTTCACCACGATGGCGGAGCAAATGACTCCTCAAGAAAACTTTGACTTTATCAATAACTATTTACAGCAAGTTAGTCCCGAAATTCGTAAGCACAACGGTTTTATTGTCAAGTATATTGGAGATGGAGTCATGGCAGTTTTTCCTGATGGCGTGGATGATGCTATTCAGGCAGGAATTGTGAAATTGGAGCAGTTGCAAAAATACAATCAAAGCCGTAAAATAAATGGGGATATACCGCTAAAGATTGGCATTGGTATCCATGTGGGTGATACGATGGTTGGGATTATTGGAGATGCGAATCGGATGCAAGCCGATGCGATCTCAGATCATGTCAATCTCACCGCTCGTCTGGAAGGTTTGAGTAAGTATTATGGCGTATCTTTATTAATTTCTGGAGATGTGGTACAACGTTTGAGTCAACCCGAAAAGTATCATATCCGTTTTTTGGATCGGGCTATTGTCAAAGGTAGACAAGAAGCCATTACAGTTTGTGAGGTGTTAGATGTTGAAGTAGAACCAGTGCGATCGCTCAAAATTCAAACTTTGCCTATATTTGAGGAGGGACTCCAAGAATATTGTCAGGGAAATTTTGCTAATGCCATAGTTTGTTTTGAACACATAGTAGCGCTAAATCCAGATGACAAGCCCAGTCAACTTTACCTAAAACGCATCCAATCGCTGTTAAAAGATAGTATTCCTGCTAACTGGAATGGCGTGTGGAAATTCACCCAAAAGTGACATTAATACATCAATTGGAGGGAGAAAAATCATGACATCTGGCAGCTTAAAAACAATGACCCAAATCTTTGGAGAATTCATTGAAGAATTTCCTCCTGAACACGACTCCCTAGAACTGACATTTACTCCCAGTTCTCGCCCGATCAAACAGCGCTGGCGCAACAACAGGCTTTCAGCCCATTTTGTAGCCGATTATTTGTCTAGCTTTCTACCGGTGGATGAGGAAGATGCTAGCAGCGAGAAACGGATAAAAGAAAGCAAGGGAGCTGTGAGCTACGTAGCCAACGAACTGTTAGAAAATGCGATTAAATTTAATAACGATGATACCAATTACAAGGTCAGATTTGGTATACATTTTATTGGTGAAACAGAGGTAACGGCGGTAATTTTTGCCAGTAATAGTGTCAAGCCAGAAAGGGGAAATAAATTGAAGGATTTTATTGAAGAAATTCTGGCTTCCGATCCCAATGAACTTTATTTGCAGCAGCTTGAAAAGAATGCGGAATCGGAAAGTGATACATCGGGATTGGGATTGCTGACGATGATTAATGACTATTCAGCTAAGATAGGTTGGAAATTCGAGCCCAGGCCGGATAGTGATACCATCATTGTTACGACTGTGGTTCAAATTAGGGTCTAGTTTCTAGCATTTCAATATTTACTCTCTTGTGCGATCGCCATATATTAGTCAGGAAACAAAATCACAATGGGCATTCAAGAAATTAAAGGTGAAGATTACAGCATTCAGTACGATCCAGAATCAGTCACTGTCACTTTCCAAGGCGAACTCAGCCTGAGCGGCCCAGCAGAGTATGCGCCAATAGTCGAATTGTTAGATGAGGTGGCCAATCCCGAACCGCCTACTATTACCTTGAACCTAAAAAATTTGGAATTTGTTAACAGTTCTGGTATCAGTATGCTGTCGAAGTTTGTCATTGCCGTTCGGAAAAAGAAAACGATTCAACTTTTGGTATTGGGTTCAAATGATGTTCCCTGGCAACAGAAATCTCTCAGAAATTTAGAAAAGCTGTTGCCAACTTTGAAGCTCGAATTAGCGTAGGATATGTGTAAATTTTAATTACAGTTAACACAGGCGGGACGCCCGTGCCACAAACAGTTAACACAGGCGGGACGCCCGTGCCACAGTTAACATAGATAAATTTGGATGATTAGTAAATTGCTTAAGTTTGCTGGATCGGCAGTTCAATGATAAACTCGGTTCCCTTGCAGGGTTCCGACTCGCACCGAAGCGATCCTCGATGATTTTCTACTAAGATTTTGTAGACAATAGACAATCCTAAACCAGTACCTTTACCGATTTCCTTGGTGGTGAAAAACTGCTCGAACATTCGCTCTTTTATCTGTGGTGTCATTCCGGTTCCCGTATCAGCAATCCGCACTCTTACGTGATCTGGCCCTGCTAATTCTGTGGTGATCAAAATTTTTAGCGCAGCATAGGGCTGATTTTGTGATACCTCATCCAAAGCATCGATCGCGTTGGTAATTAGATTCATAAATACTTGATTTAGTTGTCCTGAATAACACTCTACAGGAGGCAATTTTCCATAATTTTTAACTACTTGAATGTCGCGACGGTCGATTTGAGAATTGAGACGGTTTCGCAAAATTAACACGGTGCTGTCAATGCTGTCGTGCAAATCGCACATGGTCATGTTACTGTTATCTGTTCGCGAAAAGTTGCCCATAGATTTGACAATTTCGCGAATGCGATTGGAACCCATTTGCATGGAAGAGATAACTTTAGGCAAGTCTTCAACTAGAAAATCAAGATCTATCTCTTCGATTTTAGCTGTGATGTCGGGACAGGGATTGGGATAGCATTCTTGATAGAGACACAACAGGTGCAACAAATCTTGAGTATAAATTGCGGCATGGCTCAAGTTGCCGTAAATAAAACTAACTGGGTTATTAATTTCGTGGACGATACTAGCCATTAGCGCCCCCAGCGAAGACATTTTTTCGCTGTGGAGGAGTTGAGCTTGAGTTTGTTTTAGTTCGCAAAGTGCGCGATCGAGCTGGGCGGCTTGAGCTTCCGCTTTCGAGGTAGCAGCACAACTTTCTTGATAAAGTTCAACCTGTTTAAGGTCGATTTCAAATTGTTCGATTTCGCTTTCTTGCTGGTATTGACTCACCACGGCATCGAAAGCTTCTAGCAAGTCGCAGCCCGCTGCTTCGACAATGTACAGCAGGTGGGGGTTTTCCAGCATGAGTTCGGCATCAGGAACTTGCACCAATGCTTTTATTCGATCGATATATGCGCGCACTTGTTTGTCTAAATACAGTGGTGGCTCAAAATACATTGCCTTGAGGGTGGCTGAAGGGGGACTCACTAAGTTGATGCTGCTGCCAATATTAATTAAGTCGCGGTGCGATTTTTCCATAAGCTCGATCGCCTCTAACAAATTCCCCCGCAGTTTGGCTCTTTCTACCCCATTCTGAGAGCAAACTAACCTCATGCAAAAAAAAGCCGTTCGTTGGGAAAGCATTCGCTGGCGGCCGCTGATGTTAATTACCGCAGCACTAATTTTTCTGGCTGTCGTAATTTGTTCCAGATTAAAGTAGTTGCTCAGTGCTGCCATTGGTAATACCCCCGACTCAACTAAATGTCTGTAGCTCCTGCTGACACAAGATTTAAGAGCCATAAAAATAATTGTACAATACACTAATCAATATATTCTGTATTTCCTAATAAAGTAGTATACTAAAACACAATTATTTGCAATTGCTGGCTTATCACAATTTTTAGGATTCGGCTTCTTGCACAGTTTTTCTTAATTATTCAAAAATTGACAAGTCAATTTCGCCATAATTTGAGCTTGAGTTTGCGGCAAACCATGAGCAGCATTGGGAATAATTGCTAACTCTGCCCCCGGTATCTGATTAGCGTAGGTTTCACAGTGCCATAGAGGAATTGTTTCGTCACTATCTGCTGCGATAACTAAGGTAGGAATTTGCAATTTGTGAATTTCTTTTTCTACTGTATCAACTGCATCTTCCGGCCGCATCCGACTCATTAAAAATGACCTTGCTACTGGTTGAGACATTAACTCCCTGCGCCACCCGGAAATTTGCTGCAATTTCTCACTTTTTCCAGCTAAACTAGCAAAAGGTTTTGCCAACTGCAAAGCCCAATCAACGGCTGGGGTTTCTCACAACAGCGGCCGCAAAGCATCATATTGACCGCAAAAACTATCGTTCCGAATTCCGGCTGGGGCTGCTAATACTAAACTGCTGACAGAATTAGGATATTTTAGGGAATATGCAGATGCTACCCAACCGCCAAAAGAATGTCCGATGATGCAGCAGGGTTCGATATTTAGTTGTTCTACAGCTTGCCGCACAAAAGCAACTTCTACAGCTACGTCGTAGCGGATTTCTGGTTTGCTGGATTCTCCAAAACCTAACATATCTAAACTGATGCACCGAAATTGAGATTGTAATAACTCAATTAACGGCAGCCAGCAAGTCTTTTATCCTAAGAAACCATGCAGCATCAATAAGGGTCTGCCGCACCAGATGTCCAGGTAGGCTGCTGTTTGGCTGCTGCTATTGACAAATGTACTTAATGTGTGATTTTTTCCTGCAAGTGCTTGAGACTGTATGGGCGATCGACTCCTGATAAGTAAGAGACCTTTGTAAAGGATTGTAACAAAAAAGCAGTCCAAAGGTTAAACTTCATTACGGAGTACACAGTTAGAAATAGACCATGATATTGTCTATGATTATTAGAAAATACTACAAACCCAAAGCAGGAGAACACTTTGAACTCTACTTTAAAACAGTACCCGGCTTGCTCTCTTCGCGAAGATGTCAGTGAGTACGTAGCACACCTACAGCTTCACATGACTTTACAAGCTCGCAACTTGCTCCCTACCATTACCACCGCTAAGGATAGTCGCGAACAACTGTTGCAGCAGACTCAGGCTCATTTTGAGAAACGTGTTTCTCGACAAGCTATTTAAACAAATTTAACGATCGCCCGCGGTCGATCGAACTTTCCCACATTTCAGCATCCCAGAAACCCGGTAGCCTCAAAAATACCGGGTTTCTTTTCGGCTAATTATGCAGGGGGCCCGGTTTTGGGTAATATGCGTTGGGTGTGCTTTAAATTTAATGTCTATGCGAAGTTCGATTATTGCATTTTTGACTTTGGCGGCGCTGGGTGGCGGCGAATTGGCAGCGCGGGCGATCGATCCGAGTGTCGCACCGACTGAGGCGGAGTTTAGAGAGGGAACCGCAGAGGCGCAGAGGGCGCAGAGGGAGGAGGATGAGGTCATTGGTGATAACTTAACGTTAAACCCACCGTCTCTCTTGTTTGTAGCGAAGTCTAGATCCCCCCTAACCCCCCTTAATAAGGGGGGGACAAGAAATATGCTCAAAGTCCCCCTTATTAAGGGGGATTTAGGGGGATCTAGACTCGATGACAAGCGACATTTGTTATCGGTTCCAGTCTTAAATAGTCACCAATCGGATGAGGTGAACCCAACTGTGCGGGATTTGCCGACATCCGATGAGATCGCAGCTTCTGGAGAAGTACGCGCGGCCCAGCTATCCCCTAGGGAATCGCCCTCACATCGTTTCCGGTTGCATCAAAATAATCAAATCGAGTCAACAGTTAACACTCAACCATTGAGTTTTTCCACCCCTCCTTCAACAGTCAACAGTCAACAGTCAACAGTCAACAATCACCTGACGGTGCAACCGGAATTGATATCACTCAAGTCGAGCCACAATAAAGATTTTACATCTCTGTTAAAAACTCCGGCGACGATCGCGACACAAGCCGAAATCCCCGAAGCAGTAAACAGCAACGCCCGACAGCTAGGCGGTACTCTACAAATCAGTCAAGCGGGCAATGCTGAGGGCGTTTACGTTGCTGAGGTGAAAATTCGCTTTGTCAATTCCAGAGGCGAAGCTGTTGATAGAAAGGGGAATCCGGTTGAGGGCCGAATTTCGGAAGATTTTATCCGAGGTGAGCTCAAACTCAAGGCGGGGGATAACTACAGCCGGGAAGTTGTACGATCGGATTTGCAGCAGTTGCAGCAATTGGGATTGTTTGACAAGGTTACGGTTTCGATCGAAGAAGTTGGCACGGATGTTAATGTAATCTACAACGTTCAAGAGCGATCGGCTCGCTCTTTTAGCGTGAGTGCCAGTCTGAGTGATGATGTTGGCGTTGCGGTTCCTCTTTCCTATACCGATCGAACTTTCGGTACAACCCCGCAGCGGCTGGCGGTGGATCTTCAGCCCAGCCTCCGAGGTATCCAGTACGATGTCCAGTTTGTCAGCCCTTACGTTGCCGCCGAAGACCGTTTGGGATACAGTGTGAGAGCTTTTGGCGATCGTAGAATATCGGAAATTTTCAACAAAGATATTGATTTGCCCAACGGGAACCGAGTTCGGGAAATTCGGGTGGGGGGAAATCTCAGGTTTACCAGACCTTTGGGCGATTGGCAATCGACTTTGGGACTGAATTATACAAATATCAGTACGCGCGATCGCAACTTAAATATCGCCCGCCGTGACGAACTCGGCAATCCTCTCACATTCAGCGGCAGTGGCGTTGACGAGTTATACACTGTTTCTTTTGGTGCGATGCTCGATCGGCGGGACAATCCCTTCAACCCTACCAGCGGCTCGATTCTCAGCCTCAGCACCGAGCAGTCGATACCTTTGGGTCGAGGTAATATTGTGAGTAACAGGCTGTTAGCGAATTATATACAGTATGTACCAGTAACTTTGTTGGGCATCAGCGAGTCCGAAGCCTTGCCCGAAATGCTGGCTTTTAACTTGCAAGGGGGTACGGTAATTGGGGATTTGCCACCAACGGAAGCTTTTCGCCTCGGCGGCCGCAATTCTGTGCGGGGTTACGATAGCGGGGATATTGGCAGTGGCCGGAGTTATTTTTTAGCTTCCGGCGAATATCGGTTTCCTGTGGGTCAGGATGTTGGTGGCGTGATATTTGTTGATTTTGCGTCGGATTTGGGAACGGGAGATAGCGTGTTGGGGAAACCGGCGGTAGTCAGGGACAAACCGGGGACTGGGGCGGGTGTTGGGGTGGGTGTGAGGGTGCGATCGTCCTTTGGATTAATTCGCTTAGATATGGCTGTTAGCGACTCCGGCGACCTCAAATTTATACTCGGTACAAAGCAGCGATTTTAAATTAGTCATCAGTCAGTAGTCATTAGTCACGAGTTAAGTGTAGGGGCGGTTTCACCAATCATCTATGTCAGAAAGCAACAATATAATAAACCCGCCCCCACGAACACGACAAATCCGAATCTACATTTTTTGGATTCGATCGAACATCAGGTTAATCTGGGTTATCGGTTGTGTGGGGGCGGGTTTACAAGATTGTTTGCGGTCCTCAATATTGTTGGTAAAACCCTCCCCTACAGGATGCGTGAAGATACAAGAAGCGATTTCAATCGCCACTTGCTAAAAAAAGGTTTCAGCCTACGGTTTTAAACAGATTTTGCGCGACGAAATTGCCCACTGCTAAACCAGTTGGCAGCGCATCATCAATCGTTGCCTCGCGCACGTGCACGCCGCCGTAAATCCGGCTGATGGCACCCTCATAAGCAGCATCGTAAAAACTGTTGTAAGTGCGCGTAACACCGGGCATTTCTTGGGAAACTGCCGTAAAAGAATAGTTTTCACCAAAAAAGTTGGTCATCACCCCGGCAAATGCACCGCCAAAAGTCGAATGTCCAGAGATGTAATCTGGGAACGGCGGCGTGGGATTAAGTAGGGGCTCCCATTCCGGGTCAGCCACTGTTCCTGAAATGCCGTTTTTGGTCGCAAACCCGCCGGTAATCAAATCGTCAGGGCGCGGTTGAATGACTTTGCTGTTGTACTTGGCATCCCAAGCCACAATTGCAGCATCGGCCAAAGCGACGTTCAACTCAGCAAACAAGCGGGCATTTTCCGGGACGGTTTTTTCCTCGCGCATGGCGACTTCTTCAGCAATTTGGTTCAATTGTCCGTAAGGCCGGAAAGTGTCGGCGCGATCGTCCGCCCAGAAAATCGCGATTTCGGTTTGGTCGGGAGTCCGCGTCACGGTGGTGTTTGCGGTACTCTGTTTCCCCCCCAACAGTCGAACTTCTTCCAAGTCTTGCACGAAGCGATCGGTTCCCGGTACGCCATCTAAACCGTTCGGGGCAAAGGCTGCGGTGTTGGGGATAGCAAAGGGCTTGACTTTGCCCCAGTTTGGCCCGAGTGCCGCGCCTTTGTTGGGGCCTTCGGTATTCGGTCGCCAAACGTAATCACCCTCTGGGGGAACGTAAGGGGCATTGTTGCTGGAACCGTCGTTGGCGCGGGAGGCGAGGATGGTATCAGCAACGAAGTTCCCAAAGGCGACTCCATCGGCCTCGGCTTGCGGTGTGTCGTCGATCTCTGCTAAGGATCGGGCGAGTTGTCGATCGAATAATTGAGTTTGATTTGGCAGCAGTGTTACTAACGCTTTGTGGGCTGCTGCTGCTGCTGCTGCTTCCTCGGATGCGCCAACGGGGGCGGGAGTGTTGACAGCATAGGACGTGTGAGTGCGATCGAACGCATTCACCGCATCGTAAACTGAGAGGGAAGTAATCGCCATCAGGCGCGACCCTACAGTAGGTGGCACGCCCCGTCCTGCTTTCCCTTCAGCTTGGATCGCATTTAAAGCGGTCGCATTCCAGTCGAGGACGACATCGCTTCCGATTGCCGAAACCAGTTTCGAGATTTGCTTGGTGTTGTTGTTCTGGTCAATTTCGGCAATCAGGTTGCAAGCCCCCGGAGCCCCAACCGAGGTCATGTTGGCATAGTTCAACTTAACGGTTGTGGATTGTCCCGGAAGCAGGTTGACTTGTTGGACAGTGGAGTTTAGCAAGCAAGAGACTGTTGGCGAATTAAAAAAGGGTGAAACCAAACATCCCATAATCATGGAAAAAAAACTACAATGAGGCAGAGGGAAAAAGAGCCGAAAAACGAGACACACGGGTCAAGCCAATCGGAATGTTACGCCAAAACGCCCACATTCTTGACAGATTCATCGCCGCAGCAGTCACAATATGTTGTAGACGAGTCTTGGCAAGACCCATGTAACGAGCGTCGCGCAAACCAAAAACACGAATTCCTTGAGATAGGGAACTTTCAACACCAGCCCGTAAGGCATAACGCTGCTTAAAATCGAGGGTATGTTGTCTGGCCCTACCCTTGGCTAAAGCTTCATAAAGAGGTTGAGGTTTGAGAGTCAGAACACGGGCATGGGTCGGCGAATGAGTAGATTGAGAGCGAACAGGACAAGCAGCGCAATCGGGCCGACGAAAGCGTACTTGAATGGTCGGATTGCCATAATTATCCGAGCGTTGATGCCAAGATTTGCTGATGTGGCCCTGCGGACAAGTAGCATGGCGATGCTCCCAATCGACCTTAAAACAAGAAAGCTCAAAGCCCAGCTTAGCTTGTTCTTGCCAACTAGAGTCAGGCGGTACAGGGCCAAGGAGCTCAATACCTAATTGTGTTTCGCTCGTGAGCAAGTGCTGAGCATCAACATAAGCAGTATCAACAATATGTTCTTGTGGTAACAAGTGTTTATCAGCTAAACTTTGATGAATCACCTGAGTCATTTCGACATCTCCAATGGTTGCAGGTGTCGTTTCAACATTCGTAATTAGATGAGGTAAATCTCGATCGCAAGTTTCTGTAAGATGTACTGTATAACCTGTCCAATTGGTATCTCTTTTTGTCCGATTGCGAGCCTCGATATCATAAGGGGAAGTAATTAACTGCTTGTGGGGCGGTAAATTATCAGCTGATCGCCAATAAACTTTGCCGGACGACCACCCATATTGCTGTATCCAGACACAGCGTAAAATTTCTACAGCTTTGAGCTGACGTAACCATTCAGGACTCAAAGGGTCATACAAAGCCGACAATAAGTGATGACCATCACAGCCAATAGTCAATAGCAAGCTTTGTTTTTCGGTTTCAGATTTCGGCAAGCGATATTGCTCAAATCTCGTGCCATAACGCTCAGACCAATCCTGATTAACTACTGTTAATAACCATTCATCAGCCACAGTTGCTAGCTGATTTAAAGCATGACGTAAAGTTTCTCCAACGCATTCGAGGCGGTTCATTTTACGGATGGCTCCGATGACATGGGTCGAGTCTGTTCTGGCTTTCCCTCTGGCTTTGAGCCATCCCTTATCTTGAAAATGTGCTAGCATTTTATCGAGTAATTGACTTTCACGTCCCGCAGCAATTAACCGACTTCTCCATTCACTTAAAACTGAATAATCAAAGCCGCTATCAGTAATTTCTAGTCCCAAAGCATACTTCCAATCTATACGACTTCTCACTGCTTCTGCTGTTTGTCGGTCAGTCAATCCCTCGGCAAATTGCATCACACTGATTAATGCTAATTGCCCTGGTGATAAAGCACTTTGACCACAGTCGGCTCGAAACAAGGTGATAAAGTCAGTATCTTCGTACAACACTCCGAGTTCGTCGCGCATTTTCATATATGGATTTCCTTTGGGAAAGGAGGTTCGTGCAACAGTTGCTGTCATTTCTGGAATCGATGACCAGTTGCGGGGGTGAAGAGTCATAATAGATTATTTAATATGCTGCGTGATTACACAATCATTCTGCCTATTCAGGACGGCGATGTCTGAGGGGTTTCACCCCTCAGACATTCGCCAACAGTCTCAAGCAATCGTTGACTAATTTGCCGTCTGGGGCGCGATCGATAATCTCGTCTGTGGAAGTGTAGAGTTTGACCGTGACGGGGCCTGTAACTGGTGCGGAACCTTGATTTGTCAGCTTCACATTGACTTTACCTCGATCGCCCATTTCAATGGTTTTGGGTAAATCGATCTTGCTGAATTTAGCCACTAAATCCCCCTGGGAGGGAAATAAATTTTGGGCCGCTAATCTATCTACATCTTCCTGATTCACGTAGGTTACTTTATTGAAGAATTTGAGCTTTTTGTGTTCTTTTAAATGTATCCTACGATTTACTCCTTCGATTAGTTATTATCTAAATTTTTATAAAAATCGACCTATTATTCACCATTGCTTTATCGAATTTTTATAAATGTGCTAAAAAGTCCGTATTACTGAGTAAGCGCGCATATATTTTTTTTTCTTTTCTTTACAAAACTTTACTCTCTAAGTCAGTTCATAATTTCTTCAAAAAAGCTACATAGTATTTATTGAGAATTAAAAATAATAAGTTTTTTATCTACTCTCTTCAGAACTCGAACATATCCTCGGTAACATTACTCACAAGTTAAGCTAAAAGCACTATTGTCAATGAGTAATTTTACTCATCTTTTACCTGTTGACCCAATTAA
>NZ_JAUBVF010000056.1:0-41087 GCF_036705685.1 Microcoleus sp. AT3-A2 | reverse complement strand
TCCCAAATGGTCTAAATTTACGATATTTATAGCTTCAGAGGGCTTTTTCATAGTTTTGAAGGTTGCTATACTGGCACCAATTATTATACCTTAAAAAAACCTCAAATGATTGCTATGCAATCATTTGAGGTTTTGGCAATTATGAATTCCTTTGAAATTAAATCTGCTTGAATATCTGCGGAATGTGGGATAAAGATATCGCCGCCGAATTAAATTGAGAGCGGCTTTATCGACTTCTGTAATTTCGGGTAAATCTGTATACCATTCTGGGAAAAATCCCTCCGATTCAGTTCGCGTAATATTGAATCGAGATTCAACATCGGCTAAAGTTTGAATGATTTAAGTAAGGGCTGTTGTTTGTGTCATATTTTAAACTCTTGCTGCAAGCGATCGATAATTGTATTACGCTCGATGGTGGCGAGAATTTCTTGAATTACCGTATCTTGTCCCAAGGGGCCCCAGGTGCAGCCTTTTTCTAAGTAAACTTGGGCGGCGCGACCGACAGCGTAGGTTCCGTAAGCTGCTAGACTAGCTTGAGTTACAGCAACTCCGGCAAAAGTAGAAAAGCCGATGTGCGGGGCCGCAGCCGCCGCACTTTTGCCAAATCCCAACAGAAAACTGCTACCCAATTCTCCCAAAAGTACGCCGCCAGCACTGGAGAAAATAGTCTGCCAAAGTTTCCCCGCTTCGTAACCAGTCATGGGTAAGCCGTAAAGTCTGGATAAAGAGCGAATTAAGGCTAAATCTGCGACACTTGCTCCCATTACATCCAAGAATGCCACTGGATTTAAACCGACAGCCAAAGCTTTATATTTTGCAAATTGCCAGATTAAATCTTCGGCTTCTGTTTGTCGCAATTTGAGAACGTGACGGGCAATGTTTGCTTCGGCATCTCTAGCTTCAACTAAAGCATTTAAAGCGAGGAGCGATCGACCTTCTCTGTTAAGAATTGTGAGAATTTTATGTTTGAGTTCGTCTATCTGCGCGGGCGGCGACTCCCATTCGTTAGTGACTCTTCCGTCTGACCATTCCACCCGCACTTGCACCGGTGCTGGTTCGGCTGCTACCATGACTATTTCTAAAGATTTGGCAGTTTTAGGCGGTGATTTTACAGTAGATTTATCCGAGGAGTTGTTTGGGCGATCGGACAAATTTTCGCTATCTGTTTCCTCTGTTACCGCAGCGGCTGCTAACTCTTCAGAATTTCCCAGCGCTTGCAAACTTTGGTAAATAGCTTTTCTGTCTAATTCTGGATACAGGTCAATTTTATTAAAAACTAAAATCACCGGTTTTTGAGCTGTTTGCAATTCGCACAGTGCTTGATATTCAGTGCGGGTGATATCGCCTGCAACGACAAACAGAATTAAGTCAGCTTGGCGAGTTACTTGTTTCGCCATTTCGCCGCGCACTTCGCCACCAACTTCATCAAGTCCGGGAGTATCGATTAATTCTACTTGCACCCCTCCTTTCCCCCCCTTGGCCAGGGGGGCTTGGGGGGATTCCTCGCTGTCAAGGAAGGATAAAGGCACACTCCAGCGCACGGAACGCGGCCACTGAGTCACGCCGTTGAGAGGGCCTGTTTGCAGAATTTTGTGACCTAAAAGCGCGTTTAATACGGCTGACTTGCCACGACTGACTAAGCCGAAAGTAGCAATGCGGATTATGTTGTGGTCTAGTTTTTCTGAGGTGGAAGTTAAGATATCTAACTGATATTGCAGCGCCGCTTCTAATTCTGTATTATTCGAGTTTTTTTTGCCTTGGCGCAGGTGGGAATAGCGCGCCAGGGCTTCGCGCAAACTGGCGCGGGCAAGGGATAAGCGATTTTCTTGAAGGGAATTGTCAGCCATTGGCGATCGGCTTTTTTAAGCAGGTATAATTGATCGTCGAATTATAAATCCTATTTCTTATTTTAATACACTTTTTCATAAATTTATAATTTTTTAGTTGTGAGTTTTCCAAAAAATATTTAACGGGATACCCCGCCCGTTTCACAATAACAAAAAATTTTTGTGGGACAGGTATCTTGCCTGTTCTTTTCCCTAACACTAGGCGCCGCCTCGGAAAATTTGATCGACGTTCAGCTCCATATTGGGAAATGTAGGTGAAATAATGCGATCGCTCCCTCTGAACTGTGTAATCCTATACTCTTCGTCCACAAGGTGACAAACCGAAAGCGTGGGTTGTTTGGGGTCGCCAATATGACGTATACCGCCGAATCCAGCATAATCCGCAATCCAATATTCGAGGATGCCCATCATTTCGTAATCTGCCAACTTTTTGAGATAATCGTCGCGCCAGTTGGTACTGACAACTTCAACAAGTAGCGGGATAGAGGTTCCTTGGGTGATTGTTGCTGACTTCAACCATAAGGGTTCAGAGGCTAAAGCCTGACGGTTTAATAGCAAAACATCAGGAATATATCCTGTATCTTTAGCTGGGGGCTTAACTAGCGCTTTCGAGGGAATGCGGTATGGAAGTTGCAGTTGGGTGTAAAGCAGCGTAAATTCTTGAACAAGGTATGCTGTGATATCTTCGTGTTCTCCTGTGGGCTGCATTTCAACCATTACCCCATCGTGAAGTTCGTAGGATTTGTTATCGGGTTTGTCTTCTATAAATTGTTCAAAGGTTACTATTTTTGGTTGAGTTTGTATCATCGTGCAAACTATCTTTGATTGTATAATAGAAGGAAGAAGCAAGAAGGAAAATATTAACTGGTTTCCAGCCTCTGCCGGGGAACAGGCATCTTGCCTGTTCCACAACAGAAAAACTGTCTTGTGGCACAGGCATCTTGCCTGTTCCTTTATTTTACTTAATTGACCGCCGACTTAACAGTTTCGGGGCCAGATACCTGAGATGAAAGGCGACTCGCCACTTGGTTGACGAAAGATTGCAAGAAGGAAACTTGCTGATTTTGTGTAAATACTGCTTGCAAAGTTTTAGTCAACTGGTCGATATTTAAAATGCCTATTGCAGCATTCTCCCCTTCTCGACTTTGGAAATATTCAATTAAACTCAGTCCAGCTATTCTGGTAAAATATGCTGCACTAATTCCCTGCACTGCGCCTCCGGCTACATAGGTGACAGCATTGCTTTTCAGCAGTCCAGTAATAGTTTGGGTAGACAGTTCTACTAATCCCAATTTGAACATTTGATTAGCCAAAGTTGCAGCTACTGTCTTAGCTTGGTCTAAGGAAAACTTTTGCTGGTAGATAGCGCCGAGATCGATTACGAGTTGGGTGCTGATGGCGGTTGTTGCTAGCAAGTCTAAAGCTGGAACCGGGTTAGTAAAGACGGCGGCGGCGGCGATGTACTGATATTGTTCGATAATCGGAATTGCCCGATCGCGCCTGACCGCATTTAATAAGGTTTTTGCCTCTAGCTTGATACTTGCAGCCTCGCGGACTGCACTCGCCCAGACCAACTGTTGCCGTTCTTCAGTTAAGATTTTAGTCAATCTTTCCGTCAGGCCGTCGAGTTGAGAGACTTGATTTTCGATGCGTTCTTTAACTGTGCCGTCCGCTTGGTGCTGGCGCACTTTAATAGAATTGGGAGAAGCTGCGATCGCAATTATATCTTCGGTTCCCAATATTCCTTGCATTTTCTGCTGCAAAGAGTTCAAAACCTGCGACTGCTGTTCTGGCAAATATTGGTCTTGTTTGTTCCAGACTAGCAGCACGCGCTGACCTGCTGCTGCTAGCTGAGATAATGTTTGAAATTCGGAATCTGTGATGTCGCCCGCTGTCACAAACAGCGCTAAATCACCGCCGATTTTGGCATCGGCATTTGTATTAGCAAATAGCGGTGCTGTTTCTTGTAAACTAAGCTTTTGCGGGTGTTGAGATGCCCAATTAGAATTTAAAACTTGAATTAAGGCAGTTTTGCCGACAGCTTTGCCGCCCGTGACGGTAATCCGCAAATCTTGTCGGTCTAATTCGCTTCTGAGCCGATCGAGCTTTGCTGTTAGATTCGCCGGATCGGCGGAGTTTGGAGCTTCTGAAGCCAGCAATTTAATAGTGGCTTCGGAAGTCGCGATCGCTTTTTCGGCTGCTTCCCGGTTCGCCAGGGGTTGCGGGAGTGCGAGTTCGAGTTTGGGGGATTGTTGCTTCCACCACCAATACCCCGCACCGGCAGCAGCCAAGCCGATGAGTGCCGTTTCGCCCATTTCTGAACCCGAATGCTGTAGAGTTTCCAGCAGCCACAGCGCTGCTGAAAGTCCTATTCCGCCTATTAAAATCGGTCGCCGCAAGTTAAGTGTCATTTTTTCCTTCCTGTGGGTATTGTCACCAAGCTTAACCTTCGCCGGCTTGGCCTCCCTCCCTATATTCCATCGTACCTCTGTGACATCCAAACTGGCAGGCGGGCGATCCGACTTTTTGCCATCGGGATTTGCGGCCCTGGCGACAATCAACTTTTTGCACTTCTACAAACGGGGAATAGGGGACTGGAGTCCTCACTACAAACCAATAGATTTTTACAGGATTTTGCAAATATAATAGTTGATTTTTTCTCTATGTTGGTAATGCTTGAGATTGTGATTCAAAAATATCAATTATTTGTTTGGGAATTGCTCGCGGGCGCATGGTGGTAACTTCAACCCAAACCCAAAGCGCCTCTGCTTTTAACAAGATTTCGTCACTTCCAGCTAAGCGAATTTCGTAGCGGCGGACAGCGCGCGGGCCGCGCATTTGTTCGATCCAAGTGGATATCTCCAATCGATCGCCCGCGGCTGCCGATCGCAAATAGTCAATCTCTATCCGTCGCATTACAAAGACGCCGCCCAATTCCCGGTAGCGATCCAGTGTAAATCCCAAGTGTTCTAAATGTTCGATCGCAGCGTGTTCTAAATAATGCTGGTAGACAGCATTATTTACGTGACCGAGGGCGTCCATTTCGTAATGGCGCACTCTAATTTGTGCAGTAAATGGTGCCAATTTCTCACCTTTCCACTTGTTGCGGTATTTTGTAGTTCCGAGTGCGATCGCACTCTGGGTCGATACTCGCTCGGAACTGATTGCAGGTTACACTAATATAGTTGAAACGTCACTGCTTCCAGGTTAATCTTAGTCCTGGAAGCACAGACGGTCATCACCTTGGTTTTTTACGACAATACACTGGCTTAAAACCCTAAGTCTCGGTTGAAAAACCCAGTTTCGTGGTTCTGAGTGCGTCCCCGACTAAACCTTTGAGAAATCAGACGGGTAATTGTTTAGTCTCCCAGACAAATCCCTAAACCACGGGCCGTTTTAACCAGAGTACCATTGAACTCTACAGGTCTGTATTTGGCGATCGCATCTTCCAGAGGAACGCTCACAACTTCCCGCTTTTGCCAAGATACCATGCAGTCGTATTTCTCTTCGGCAATTAAATCAACTGCTGCGACGCCAAAAGCCGAAGCAATTAATCTTTCTAGCGATGAAGGAGTTCCTCCGCGTTGAATATGTCCCAAAACAGTGACGCGAGTTTCTGCACCGCTGCACTCAGAGATTGTATCAGCTAAATACTGACCAATTCCGCCTAATCGACTTTGACCTAAGCGATTTGTGTGCATTACTAACTCGCCTTCTTCAGTGCGAACCGCCTCCGCTACTATAATTAAACAGTAGTTTTTTCCCCGGTCTTGGCGTTCTTGGATTTGGGCACAGATATTGGAAATTTTGTAAGGGATTTCGGGAATCAGAATTATATCAGCTCCCCCAGAAATTCCGGCACTGATCGCAATATGTCCAGCGTCGCGTCCCATGACTTCAACAATTATGACGCGACTGTGACTGGCCGCAGTAAAATGCAAGCGATCGAGTGCTTCAGTCGCAATATTGACCGCAGTATCAAAACCGATGGAACGCTCGGTAATTCCGACATCATTATCAATAGTTTTAGGAATAGCAACTAAATTCAAATTGCCGTGTTGAGCAATCTTCCTGAGAATGGCGAGACTGCCGTCACCACCAATGCCAATTAAGGCATCCAAACCTAGTTGATGATAGCCTTCGATAATGTCGTCAGAACGATCGCGTAGAGTCCCATCTGACATCGGGAAGGCAAAAGGATTGCCCTCATTTGTCGTGCCTAGCATCGTACCGCCAATGGTGAGCCACGAGTCTACTTTCTCAATATCCAAGGGAATTGCTTGAGGGGGACGACTCATCAATCCCTTCGTGGCTTGACGAATGCCCATCACTTTCCAATTGTAAGTTCCCGTTGCGCGGTGGACAACGGCTCGAATAACTGCGTTTAAGCCTGCACAGTCACCCCCGCTAGTGAGGATACCGATACATTTTTGTTCTCCCATAATTGCCCGACTTTTGTTACTCCGAATATGAGTTGATACTTTTAGATCCCGATCGTCCAATCTTTATTTTCGACGTAAATAGGCAAGCGAAAATAAACTTTACCCTGTAACAGAATGTAAAGCTATCATAACTTTTGTGATGGCTTTCATAAGATATCGCTCCTTTGGGGAGCGTTTCACTCGTTTTTGACTACTTATGTATTTTCAAGCTTCATCGACCTAATTGAGTGCCTCATCTCTGACGCATTCCACAAGTTCGATCGCCCACTAAGTAGCATCACCAATCACCGTCTCCAACAAAACATCAATTTTACTTGGGATTGAGGCGTTTAGAAACTTGGTTAATTATACCGCTGAGAATAGCACCGCCCATAAGAATTCCCAGGGCGGGATTAAATACGGGCTGCCAGAGACTATACCACAAATCAAAACCGAGATTCACGCCAGTTGATCGACCCGCTACTGCGATCACAAACCACCCAAAAATGGCAAAGACGAAAAACACATCAGCTACTAAAAGCAAGTTAAGCAAGTTAAGAAATTTATCTTTCATTGTCGAGGGTTCCTTTTGAGTGTATATGTGTCAAGTTTTGGCAAGCGGTTGGTAATAGAGCAGATTGATAGCTGCAACTGGCGATCGAATAAAGATAAAATATCATTCAATTGTTTTCGCGCACAGGCTGTCAAAATATGGTTCGCTATACACTTCCTCAAAGCCCCGAAATTATTTTAACTGTCAAGGGGAAAGATTCAGCCAAAGCCCGGGAAGAAGCGATGGATCGGCTGATGGATCTCATGGATGAGGGCAAGCTGCCTACGGAACTCGTGGAGGGATTTGGGCCCAAGCAGTTTGTTGAAGTTAAGGATATCGAAGATGCTACGTCTGACGGCGAGGATGCGATTACTGAAGCAGTCCAGATTTTGAGCAATTTGGCAAGTCTCAAATTGAAAGTCATGGAATCCCGCGAAGAAGCACTCAAAATCCGGGCGGCGATCGACATTTTGTTTACAGATGAGGCTGTGAGTGCCGAGGAAATTGGTCGTTTGAAAGATGGTTTCAAGGTTCTAAAAAACTTTGCTCAAGCTAACGTCCGCTATCGAGAAGCTAGAAGCAAAGCCGAAGAAGCACGGGCCATTCTCGACCAAGCTTTGCAATCTGTCGAACCGGAAAACAAGGCGCAGAAATCCGCAAAATAGTAGGAGGTTGCGTTAAAGCCTATTTCTGTCATGGCGATCCGAAACGAAGCAATCGCCGAGGTTTGCGATTGCTTCGTTTCTTTATTCGGACATACAATAACTCTGCTGCAAGACATAATATTAACTTTATCCACATTGAAATCAGGAAAAAATTGTGAGCCAACAACAAACAGGAATTCTCAGAAACTCGATGTCAGGCAGCTTGCTGCTGGCTAAACAGTTAGGTTTTGAACCCAAAACTGTGATTGATGTCGGTGCCGCCTTGGGAACTTTTAACCTTTACGAAACTTTCCCCGATGCGCGACATTTGCTAATTGAACCAATCGCCGAAAATGAACCTTACCTCGCCAAAATTTGCCGCAAACTCAAAAGTGCAGAATACATTATTGCAGCAGCAACCAAAGAATCGGGAGTTTTCACCCTCAACGTCAGTCCCGGTATGGTGCATTCTTCACTTTCTGAAAACCGCGCTACTGACAGCAGTAATCCTTATGTGAGAAACATACCAGCCATTACCCTGGATGGAATATGCAGAGAAAGAAACTTGCCAGGCCCGTATTTAATTAAAGTTGATGTAGACGGAAAGGAATTAGATGTTTTAGCGGGAGCAACTGAAATTTTGCAGCAGACTGAATATGTAATTGTAGAAGTTACTTTGTTCGGTCAGATGTATGATGTAATGAGTTTTATGAAGTCCCAAGGATTCGCAACTTACGATATTGTTGATTTGTCATATCGCCCGATTGATAAGGCTTTGTGGCAAGTTGACATGGCTTTTGTGAAGGAATCCGGTCACTTCAGAAGAGAGAAAGGTTTCGCGACAGGAGAGCAGGATATCCAAGCACTTAACTCGCATCTCAAAGCTTATCGGGAAAGTTTCATCCAACACATTGAGACTCATTACAGCGACCCAGTAGAGCCGGAACCACAGGTCACTCAAGCTGTTTTGGGCGAAGATTATGTCATCATTTAACTCAAGTTCCTTCCATTTGATACCCAATCCGGGTCGCACTTCGCACGCTTATTTAATTAATCCTCAACATCTAAAAAACTGGTTTTCTAAATGCTGCTATTGTCGTCTATAAGCTTGCAATCTGCTGTAAATTGGCTTTCATTGGATTATCAGAAAGTGGGAATGCACTAATGCGGGCCTCACCATGATAAAAACATCAATGCAGCTAAAAACATTAGAGATGAGGGTTGACGAATTTTAGAGCTAGGGCATACCTCCGTAGCTTCTGGAGCTACAATAATGCCAAGTAAAGGCACTGCTTTTACTCGGCTTCAAGCTGTGAAGGAAGAATCCCCCGTCACAGGGTAGCTTGACAGAGGAGTGTGAACTACCACAATTAATCCCAAGGCGCTTTTGTTGTGAATCGTTGAGTTGCTGGCGATCGAAGTTGTCCACCATCAACCAATGGAGGCTCTCACTTCTAGTTCTTTAGCCCAAGGTATTGCTGCCAAAATATAGTAGATGTAATTTCCTTGGAAGCTCTTTTCCATTGTGTACTTACGGATGACCATTCACTACGACTTTGAGCCGCAACTTTAAACCACCTCGTCAAAAGCTTAAGACCAGCTAATTTATCTACTTCCTTTTGATTACTATAGCTTTTACTCAGCTTGATAATGCTTGAGTGAAAGGTTTCTGGATCAGTATTTTTGAGAAAATCTGGGCCTTTCATATAGTCTTCAAAAGCTTGTATTGCCACCAGTGCACGATCGCAATCAAATGTTGCTAAAGCCTGAATTATGACTTTTGTAAGATGCTTTACTGCATCCATATATCTTAGGGAATAATGGATAGCATAAGCTGCAAGATCGTTGCGAGTATAATAATAATTTTCCCAATTTACGTTTTTGGCAGAAGCTGGTAGATGCCACACCGCCAGTGAGGGAAAAGCTACAATTTTCTTGCCCAGCTCTTTTATTCTTAAACCAAACTCTACATCATCTATTTTGATAAAGAAAGGCAGCGGCAATTTAATTTCGTCAACAAGTTCCTTAGAAAAAGAGAAAAACCAAAATCCGCCATAGTCTATATCTTCTTCCTTGAGCAACCTGTTGAGACAATTAGCATCTCGTAAATCGAGGTTCTTATTTACAGGAGTTAATGACCCAGGTCCAAATCCTCTATTTTTAGAATAGGCGTTGTACAATGCTCCTGCTTCATACAACATATGCTTGTTCTGTAAATCAAGCAGTGCGCCAGCCACTGCAAAATCAGTCTTGGCGTACTCATACAAAGAAATTAACCTATAAATACATCCACTTTCTAACTCTATATCATCATCCATAAGCAAAAAATGAGAGTAGACGTTCTCCTCTAGAGATTCAACTAGCCCTCTAGTAAAACCACCACTTCCACCCGCATTTATATTGGGAACCAGTTTCAGCTTTTGCTTATTGAAATCCGCTTGGTCTAAAGTTTTACCATTATCAACAACAAATAATTTGAAGTTCTTGGTCTCTAGTAATTTATCTTGAAAAATCGCAGCCAATGTATTTTTTATAAAAGTTTCTTTTTTGTAGGTGCAAATGGTAATCGCTAACGATACTTCTCTGGTTTTATTTTCATCAGTTGCTATCCACCCCTCTTTAAATGCACCCTGTTCACTAGAACAGGTTATTTCAAAATATATTCTGCCAGCATTTTCATTTTGAAGGAGATTTACTGGTAAGATTTTTACCGGCTCTGAGAATTGACAGTTTTCAAACTTTTGTTCAGAAATAATTTCTCTTTTGTTTTCTCCGTTAACTTCTCTGTAAACAGAAACTTTAAAGTCTCCTTCAAGTCTCAGCGAATAGTATATAGAGCTAAGAGTTGTATATTGAGTATAAAACTTTTCATAAAACGAATTAAAGTAAGAATTTGAGGATGCAATACCCCCCTGACTTAAGACAACTTTTTTTTCATCTTCCTGGTAGTTGATAGATGCAGATTCATTACACTGTATGTATAAAGCAGAAGCATCGGCTGATTTTGGGAGATTGATTCCACTTAGTATATTCATGTAATATCTACCTCTTTTGTTAGTAAACTCTCTTTTTTTATGAGACTGATATTAAACGGTCTTGCTTTAAGAATAATTTGTAGATAGCTTCTAACACGTCTTCCTTGAGGCATAACTCCTATCAAGTTTTTTTAAGTTGTGGATAAAGCGCTTGATATCGCATCCAAGCCTCTTCTAGGATGGGATCAACAGATTGCGGAGTTGCAGCAAGCATTGGTGTGGCTGCCAGTTTGCTCGTGTCATTAGCATCTGCGTATATGCCAATTCCTATACCCGCTAGTAGAGCAGCACCACGCGCGGAAGCAGCAGCAACTGTAGTTGCATAGAGGGGTATTCTCAATACATCAGCCAGTAATTGTTTCCAAGGCATTTCTGCCGTTCCACCGCCTGCTAAACGCAGTTCTGTCGCTTTAAAACCTGTTGCCTCAAGTGCCTCAAAACCTTGTCGCAAAGCAAAAGCCACTCCCTCTAAAGCCGCCCGCATCAGGTGCCCCTGTGTGTGATGAAGTCCCAGCCCCACCCATGCGCCGCGTACATAAGGGTCAAGGTGTGGAGTTCGCTCACCCGTGAGGTATGGCAAAAATGTCAATCCTTCACATCCTGGGGAAACAGAAAACGCTTTAGTATAGACTTGCTGCCAGCTCAAGCCGAGGATACCTCGCACCCACTCCAGCGCTAACCCCGCATTTTGCATTGCTGCAAGGCTGTACCACTGGTTAGGTAGGGCGGTTCGATAGAGATGGGTACGACCATGACGATCGATAATTGGTTGCGATCGAGGTGTAATGATTTGAGCGCCTGTGCCGATCGTTAGTTGAACCAATCCAGGCTCTAGTAGTCCGTTACCAAGCGCCGCCGCAGCGGTATCCGCAGCACCAGCAATAACCCGTAAGCCAACAGGTAAGCCGAGATGCTCAGAAGCAACAGTTGTTAGATAGCCTGCGATCGCACTTGAGGGGATAATTTTTGGTAGCCAATCACTACGTAGATTCAAGGCTGAGACTGCATCCTCTGCCCAGTTGTCCGACACAACATCGTAAAGCAAAGTACCGCTAGCATCAGATGGTTCGGTTGCGACTTCTCCAGTCATCCGTAACCGCAGCCAATCTTTGGGCTGGAGTGCCCAACGCGCTTCGGTGTAGACATTAGCCTCGTGTTCTCGTAGCCACAACAAAGTGGGGCCCGCCATTCCCGCCGTAACCGGGTTGCCCAAGCGCTCTAGAATAGCGGCATCGAGCGAATGATAAGTGTTCAGCGTGGCACTAGAGCGAGTATCCGCCCAGAGGATAGCAGGGCGCAGGGGCTGACCCGACTCCGAAGCTAGGACAACACCGTGCATTTGCCCTGAAAGTGCGATCGCCAGTACCTGATCAGCGTGATTTCCCACTGCCTTCCTAACAGCCGAGGCCACAGCTAACCACCAATCTTCTGGCTCCGACTCAGCCCATCCAGGATGGGGTGCATGAACGGGATAGGAGCTTGACGCTTCACCTATAACGGTTCCGTCTGTCGCTAGGAGCAATGCCTTAGCAGAGCCT
This sequence comes from Microcoleus sp. AT3-A2, assembly GCF_036705685.1. Classification (NCBI taxonomy): domain Bacteria; kingdom Bacillati; phylum Cyanobacteriota; class Cyanophyceae; order Oscillatoriales; family Microcoleaceae; genus Microcoleus; species Microcoleus sp. AT3-A2. The sequence goes on along the minus strand of NZ_JAUBVF010000056.1, from coordinate 29,049 downwards.
GTTCCTAAATCTATTCCAAGCAGCATTATAGCTAATCCTCAAATCATTCAGTGTCTTAGCAAACGGGCGATCGCTTTTACCAATTCCTCTGGTTCGACAGGCTTTGAAATATGCATCTGAAATCCGGCAGCTAAGGCCTGCTGCTGATTGATTTCTCCCGCATAGGCAGTAAGTGCGATCGCAGGAATCGTGCCTCCCTGTTGGGGTGACCACTTTCTAATTTGCCGAATCAGGGAATAGCCATCCATCTCTGCCATCCCAATGTCACATAAGAGCAGATCGGGGATAGATTGATTCAGGAGGGTCAACGCCTGTGCAGCCGAAGCCGCTGTCGTAATTTGTGCGCCAGATTGCATCAGGGTGAATGCTGCCAACTCTCGCATATCTGCATCGTCGTCCACAACCAAGACCTGAATACCTGCTAAGTCTGCCGCACTTTCTGGGTGCCTGTCATCAGAAGAGGGTTCCGGTTCTACGAGGTTTAACGGTAGCCGGATGATAAATGTAGCCCCTAAGTTTTGTCCTAAGCTGTCTGCTTGAACGGTTCCTCCATGCAGTTCGGTAAAATGACGGACGATCGCCAGTCCCAATCCCAATCCGCCGAAGTGTCGGGTTATTGTGCCATCTTCTTGACGGAAGTAGTCAAACACATGGGGTAAGAAGTCTCGTCTGATGCCTTTTCCAGTATCTTTGACTTGAATCTGAGCATACATACCCACCTGCTCTAGTTGCACCTCGACTCGTCCTCCGGTTGGGGTGAACTTCACAGCATTGGAGAGGAGGTTCCAGACTACTTGTTGGAGGCGATTCGTATCACCTGAAACCGTTCCTGAAATAGGATTAAATGTGGTCTGGATTTGAATGTGTTTGGCTTCGGCTGCCAGTCGTACCGTTTCCCGTGCAGCCTCAATCATTGCCGCTAGATTCACAGTAGCGACGTTTAACGTCATTTTTCCTTGCAGAATGCGCGAGACATCCAACAAGTCCTCAATTAATTGGGCTTGCAGCTTGGCGTTGCGTTCGATCGTTTCCAGGGCTTGCTGGGTTTTTGTGACATCGAGTCGCCCACCTCGTAGCAATTTTGTCCAGCCCAGAATCGGATTGAGGGGCGATCGCAACTCGTGGGACAACACCGCCAAGAATTCGTCTTTAATCCGGTTAGCGGCTTCTGCTTTTGTGCGATCGCGTTGAGCCTGTCGGTACAACTGAGCATTGTCGATCGCCAAAGAAGCACGACGAGCCAATTCCTCTGCCAGTTGCAAATCTGCTGAGGTGTACTGTCGTCCAGATTCGGCACACACAAAGGAAATGACCCCTATAATTCGTGCCTGAGTTCGTAGTGGCACCGTCATTACCGATTTGAATCCAACCTGCCGCAGAATCTCTAAATGCTCTGAGTCACGCGCTGCCTGTACCAACAGTTCATCGGGAATCTCCGGCACCAAATCAGGTTGTCCAGTTCGCAGTGTAAATGCAGCACCGCGAGGGTCATCCGGGTTCATAGGATACTTATCTCTAATCTGGTGTGCCCATTCCAGTTTGGCAGGGTCAATGTGAGCAACGGCAATCTGCTCGATCGCACCATCCTCTTCTATAATGTGAACCGTACACCAGTCCGCTAATTCCGGCACTGTAAGCTGCGCGACTCGCTCTAGAGTCGTTTGATAATCGAGTGAGGATGCAAGCACCGCACTTGCCTCAGACAGAAAGCGTTGGGCAAGTTCTAACTGCATTCGTTCCGTCACATCTACCACATAAACTAAAACCCCTTCAACCTGAGCATTTGAGTTAACAGTCGAAAGATAGTAAACGTTGTAGTAACCGGGACGGCGATCACTGCGCCCGGGAACATTTACCGCAAAGTTCGGTGAAGTGAAGGGATCGCCCGTGGCGTAAATCTGATCAAAGACTTCAACTAATTGGGGGTCGGACTGACCAAAAATATCTAGAATTGAATAGCCTAAGTGTTGCTCGCGGGTTAATCCATTAATTTCTGCTAATGCTTCGTTAATGGCAATAAATCGCTGCTCGGAATCTAATAGAGCAAGTCCCACCGGAGACGTGTCAAAAATAGTTGCCAGTTGGCGCTGTGCGGCTTCTGCTTCGGCCCGTGCAAGACGCTCGCGTTCTAACAGTTGTTCTCGTTCTTGTTCTGCATACTTGCGTTGCGTCACATCCAGCACCAGCGATAACACCGAAATCATCCGTCCCGATTCGTCCCTGAGACTGGAGTTATACCACTCGCAATGCACAAGGTTGCGAGCTTTCGTGTAATTGCGGTTGTATGAAAAAATATGGGGTTCTTCACCATAGACCAGCCGTTGGCAGACTTCAGTCACCGATTCTAGGTCTTCCTCAAAGACAAAAGGTATCTCTGTTAAAGATTTGCCTAGAATTTCTTCGGCTTTCCAGCCCAAAATGCGCTCTGCACCAGCAGACCAGCGAATGATTTCAAAGTCTCGATCCCATTCAACGACTGCCATAGGAGAGTTTTCAACATGGAAGTTGAGCTTTTGTAGGGCTTGACGCAATGCCTCTTCTACTTGCTTGCGTTCTGTGATATCAATGACAACTCCGATCGAGTGCTTGGGATTTCCCTGAGAATCATAAGTAAACTGTCCTCTCGCTTCGACCCAGTGAATCGAGCCATCTGACCAACGCAGGCGATATTCATGGTGATACTCCGTCTTGTCAGCTATGCCTTGCTGAAGTTTTGCTTCAGCTTGTGCTAGGTCATCAGGATGAACCCGACTTGCCCAAACTTCATAGCCCGGTTCGCACTCATTCGGTTGAAGACCCAGCACCATGAAGTGTCCTTCTGACCAAAGCAATGTATCGGTCTGCATATCCCAGTCCCACGTTCCCATGCGTCCGACCTTCAGCGCGAGTTGCAGATGAGCTTCACTTTCTCGCAATTCCTCTTCTGCCCGCGATCGCTCCACGGCTAGCCAGGTTTTTTGAGCAATTCGCTCCATCAGCACCACATCTTCCTCCGTCCAGTGGCGAACAGAGACATGGTGCAACACCAACAAGGCGACAAATTTCCCCTCTTTCACCAATGGAACACATAGCAGAGACTTGGTTTGGATTGCATCAAAGGTAGCCGCCCCAACTCCGGCAGTCCGAGGATCGCGATCGACATCATCCACAACGATTGTTCTACCCTGCTTTAATTCCGCAATGAGTTTAGGGCCAAACGAATCCAGGTGATGTCTACCCACTACGCTGATTACACCATTGCAATAGTCGCGATCGACAATCACATATTCCTGAGTAGAATCAATTTCGCCGTAGGTACAGCGAGTGACACTAAAGTGTTGCCCTGTAGCACAAACCACCTGCCACATAATTTCCTTCGAGTCTTGAATGGCACGAATCGCATCATTCAATTCGATTAGGAATTGCTGAATTTCTTCTTTCTGCTGGAGGTTCTTGAGCAGTTGTTCAATTTGTTGCCTTGCCCGCACCTGGGCTGTCACTTCAATGTTATAAATCAACACACCCTCAATGGTTCCCTCAGCATCTCGCCAAGCTGCAAAGATGCAGTGGAAAAATGCTTCTTCCAACACTCCATCGCCGTTTTGATCCCAGTAAGTAGGCGATTCATTCACAATGAACGTTTCTCCCGTCCGGTAAACGCGATCGAGCGCTTCAAAGTAAATTTGTCCCTCTAGTTCCGGGAAAACATCCCGTATTGATTTCCCGATAATGTCTGGAGTGCGCCCAGTCCCTTGCAGGTAGGTGGGATTGGCAAATTCATACACAAGATCGGCACCTTTAACAATGGCAATCATGGCAGGCAATTGCATCAGGATGTCATGCAACCGCTTGCGTTCGGTTTCGGCTTCGAGTCGGGCAGATTGTTCTCGTTTTAAAAGGCGATCGCGCTCTGCTTCGATTTGTTTGCGCTCTGTAATATCAACGGAAACGCCCATCATGCGAACTCCTCGCCCCGTCTCATCCAGATAGACTCGCCCCGGACTATTGATCCAGCGCACAACGCCGTCTGGACTAATTACCCGATACTCCTGCACATAGGACTGTTCTCCTCCAGTGACTGCCCGTTGGGCCGCTTGGATCATCCGTTGTCGATCGTCTGGATGAATGAGCGCAAAAAATTCTTCTCCCGTACCTTCGTGAAGACCCCAAATGTCTAGAGCATTGGCAGAACACACGATCTGATCGGCCTGCAAATCCATATCCCAGACAACCATCTGAGCCGCTTCAAGTGCCAATCGCAGGCGCTCTTCGCTCTCTCGTAATGCCTGTTCAACTTGTTTGTAATCCGTCACATCACGAGCAATACTCAGTACCGTTTCAACAGAATCTTCACTGGCAAATTCGGGGACAATACGCGCCTGATACCATCGAATACCATTTAGAGTCGGAAACTTAAATTCAATCGTCTGTTCTTGGCCGGTTGCAAAGACTTGCCGTAAACTATCATGCCAAACACGATAGAGGTCTTCTGGCATTCCTAGCTCAACATTGGTCTTGCCAACAAATTGCTCTGATGGAATACCTGTTGCCACTTCTACAGAAGGGCTGACATAAATATGGCGAAATTCTGCATCAACTCGGCTAATAATGTCTGGGGAATTTTCAGCCACCATTTTGAACTGTTGCTCTCGCTGCCGCAGTTCTGATTCCAAGCGTTTGCGCTCTGTTAAGTCGATCGAGAAGCCTACACCTAAATCGTTAGATCCCCCTAAATAGGCACTCCCAATTAAAACGGGAACCAGGCTACCATCTTTACGAATGTATTCCTTCTCAAACGGCGCATGGCGACCAACTTGTTTCATCTGTGCCATTGCTTGTTGGTCTAAATGCCGAAACTCCGGTGGAGTAATCTCAAGGAAGTTTACCTCTCCCAATAAAACTTCTTCTCGCGTGTAACCTACCGTGGCAAGCCAAGCGTCGTTGACTTCTAAAATATTGCCTTGAAAATCTCCGATGATGATGCCAATGAGATTTGCCTCAAATAAACCTCGTAGCTGCGATTCACTCTCGCGTAAGGCTTGCTCTACACGTTTGCGATCGCTCACGTCTTGGAAGATAGCAACGGCTGCAACAATCTGCCCTTGGTTATCTAAAATCGGTGCTGAGTTGACGTTAATGAAAATGCGGCTACCATCATTTCGATGAATTTCTATCTCTTCGTTGGTGACGACCTCACCTGTTTTTAGCGATCGCACCAATGGATACTCATGAGGGGGATATAGCTGACCATCTAAGCGAAAGATTTCACATGGAATAATTGAGACATATTCCTCAAGCTCAAGCAACTGTTCGTAGCCATACCCAAGCAGTTCCTTGGTTTGTTCGTTCGCCAGGGCTAACTTACCGGATGTCGCATCAGCAATCATTACTCCAGCAGGCATTTGTCGTAAAACGGCTTCAAATCGGGCGCGTTCAATTTCAAGCTCGTGCAACAAGCGTTCTCGTTCTGCCTCCGCTTGCTTGCGCTCGGTCACATCTAGAAAATAAACGGCTACCCCTGCGGTCGAGGGATAGGCATTCGCCTCTAACCAACACTGGATAGGTTCCCCAAATTCTTCCCAGGAAACAGGAACCTGTTGTGCCACTGCCCGATGTAGTTCCCGATAGGCAATTCCACCGACCAACTCAGGAAAAACCTCATTCCAAACGTGTTTTCCCAGTAGCTCTTCTGGCGTTTTGTGCAGGATTTTAGCCGCCGCCCGATTCACGTAGGTGTAGCGCCAGTCGCGATCGAAGGCGACAAAAGCATCCGTAATGCTTTCAAGAATCGTTGCTACCTTGCCCTCAGTTTCTTGGGCAGGGAACAACTTTTCGCCTTCAAGAGTGCGGGCAAAGCGTTCAATGACTTCAGAGCGAGAAATTCCTCGCTTGTGAGCCTCTTTATCGAGCGATCGCCATGCTGTATTAGTCAGAGATAAGCTCACTCGTTGTTTCATCTCCGAGTTCCAATTGCTAAGAAACTTGCCTGTGGCGTCGCGCTTCATGAAAATTCATCCGTATACATACACGGTCTTCTCTATTGAACCTGAGTTACTCACTCAGGAGAATCTGCCTTAAGATAGATGCTTTGGCGAGAGGCAATACGGATGCGGATGGTGCTTACGACAATCGGGCTAGCGTTCCTTTAGCACCAAACTCATGCAAACTACGCAACTGGTCAGCAACAGCCTCGACGAAACGTGGCGCCTGTACTAAATCCCCAAAAATTTCAGATAGGCCCAGTAATGGTCTGGGATCTAATTCACTCAAACTGGCGCGTTGAGTGAGGATGTCTGCTAATGGATCATCTATGGAAATAGGTTGCCCTTGTTCATCATGACTATTGATGTATCGACACCAAGCAGCAATCGTCAAACTTAGGTAATCGATCGCACCTTCAAGTTGTAATTTATCGCGGATCGAACCCAAAACAAACTTAGGAATTTTGGCTGATCCATTCAGGCACAGGCGCGGAAGCTGATCGCGAATTTTGGGATTAGAAAACCGTTCAATTAAAGTTTTTTTATACTCGTCTAAATCAATCCCAGGAACAGGTTGGAGCGTTGGTGTCACCTCGTCCATCAGATTAGCAACTGCTTGCTGAAACAAGGGATCAGCCATGACTTCATAAACGTAGGTATAACCTGCCAGAGAGCCGAGATAACCAATCAGCATATGGCTGGCATTGAGCAGCCGAATTTTCATCATTTCATAGGGATGAACATCCTTAGTCATCTGTACGCCAACGGATTCCCAATCGGGTCTGCCTGCACAAAAGGTATCTTCTATTACCCACTGAATGAAAGGCTCCGCGACGCATGGAAACGCATCATCAATACCAAACTGTTGGGCGACCATTTGGATATCTGCTGGGGTTGTCAGCGGAGTAATGCGATCAACCATGCAGTTGGGAAACGCAACGTGTTCAGCAATCCAACTTCCTAAATCCCGATCGCGCATTTGGGCAAATGTCGTTAGCATTTTCCGCACCATGTTGCCGTTGCCCTGGATATTGTCGCAGGACAAGACTGTAAAGGGTGCCAACCCCTGTTTACGCCGCTTTTCGAGTGCGGCTGTCAAAAAACCGTATGTCCCAATTGGTTGGTCAGGATGTTGCAAATCGTGCTGCATGGTGGGGTGGTTTACATCGAAATTGCCACTTCCTTCAATGTAGTAGTAGCCGCTTTCAGTGATGGTTAGAGTAACAATTCGGCATTTGGGATCTGCTAATGTTTCAATAACTGCTTGACGATTGTCTGGTGCAAACAGGTATCGAGTAATTGAGCCAATGATTCGAGCGCGATCGCCTTCTTGCGATCGCTCAACTAAGGTATACAAACAATCTTGGGATTGAAGCGCATCCCGCATCCGCCTGTCATAGTCAAAGTCGAGCAATCCCACACCACAAATTCCCCAGTCACTACCAGGATTCTGATGGAAATAATCGTCGAGATAGAGCGCTTGGTGCGATCGATGAAATCCACCAACCCCAATATGCACAATTCCATTAGTAATTTGATGGCGATCGTACTTGGGTACGCGCACGTTTCCAGGTAAACGAGACAGGGATGCTTGATTCAGCTTGATTGTTGAGTCTGTGCTGGTATTGCTGTTCATCTTAATTCATTGCCTTGTGATGACGGCTGATTATCAGTATTGCAGGATGGTTGAAAAAGGTGGAGTCTATTTTGGCGGATCTGCATGGCAAGTCGATCGCAAAACCGATAGCCGATGAAGTTGTCGCCCAGGCTCTTATTAACAAAATCTGACTTTTCACATATCCTGCTAAGCGCATCAAGCCTAGGCGTGATGCCGCCTGTCTTTACACTGGGGTTGGTGATAATAGACCGATAAGATCGTGCATCCGATCGATAACTTGCTCGGCACCAGCCGACACAAGAGCATCTGCACGGCTTTTTCGTTCATCCTCGCTTATATGAGTTCCCCCTACATAACCTATAATCTGGCCAATTCCAGCGGCAACGGCAGCTTTTACCCCACTCATAGAATCTTCAATTGCCACGCAATCTAAAACTTTAGCGTCCAGACACTTCGCTGCATATAGGTAAATGTCAGGAAGTGGCTTGGGCCGCGGAACCGGGAGAGAGTCGTGAGCACTAAATATCTGTTTGCTGGGGAAATAGTCGGTCAGGGCTGCAGAAGTAAGGCAAGCACTCAGCCGCTGTAAGCTGCTGTTACTTACTAAGGCATATTTAAATCGATCGTCGCGCAGATAAGATAGCACTTCAGGCGTTCCGACCGTCGCTTTTGCCTCTATAGTAAGTTGTTCGATCGCTCTCTTTTCTTCTTCAGCCACTAACCTGTCAATATCGCGCTCATTAAGACTGGTTAATGAGTCTGGGTAGAGCTTTTTGAGTATTTCCCTGTATGGTTTCCCGGCGAAGCTTTTAACAAAGTCCTCAAGCTCATAGTATTGATCCGTAGGGAACTCACGAGCAACTTCATTTGTCAGCCTCCATGCGCTCTTAAGTGCTATGGTTTCACTATCAACGACAGTTCCGTCATGATCGAAAAGCACCACCAAATCATGCTGAAACGGTTTCATTCAAAAGACCTCCCTCACTGTAATTTTTAAGCGTAGTCAATAGTCCTTGGGTCTGGATATCTCGCAAAGCTTGGTGGCATTCATTATCTACGACCTCTGTCTGTTCGCAATTCTCCAATCCCAGAATCCCGCTAATTACCGCGCCTTCTTGAATCGCTGTAATTGCGCTTTGGGTATCCTTGGCATGATAGGGCTGACCCGACTCGCTCGCCTTTTCTCTGACTGCAAGAAGCCACGCCGCAACAGGAAGTATAATCCGCTTCATGCTGACTTTTCGGCTATAAGCATCCTGAAGTATCGGAAATATATACTTGCCTACTTTCCTACAGGTTTCTGAAGAGATTCTCTCAGTAGTATCAGGCAGATCCTCGTTACTCAGCCTTAGTAACACCTGTTCCATATATTGTTCACACATCTCGCGAGGCACTGGTGTTACTGCTGCGATATCGTCCATGAGATGCCGAGTAAACAAGTGGAATTCCGGTAGGGCGATCGCCTCGTGCATATACTCTATACCTGCTCTTACAGCTAAACAGGCTATGAAGGAGTGTACTGCATTCAAGAATCTCGACTTCATATACAGAAAGGGAGTGATGTCGCTAGTCATAATCACGCCCGTATCTTCCCAGTTGGGGCGATCGCCTGTGAATTTGTCCTCCACGACAAACTGCCAAAATGGTTCGGTTACAATGGGTGCGCGATCGCGAACTTGCAACAGTCGGCTGGGGTAGTTATAGTCGGATTCCTGTTCTTGAGGCACAATCCTGTCTACCACTGAATTAGGGAACGTGGCGTTATCCCTGATGTATTCTGCAAGCTGAGGATCGATCTCTTCAGCGTAAGCTAGCACTGCTTTTTGCAAGATTTCCCCATTTCTTGGGAGGTTGTCGCAAGAAAGTGTCGTGAAGGGGGTCATTTTGCGATCGCGTCGTCGCCGTAGCGCCTCTACGATAAAGCCAATTGCAGTAGTTGGAGTGGAAGGATTTTGCAAATCGTGCGCGATGTCTTCATTCGTGGTGTCGAGATTAAAACTTTTGTCTAGATGGTAGCCTCCTTGAGTAATAGTAAGAGTCACCAGATGCACAGAGGGAGACGCCATCTTTTCAAGCACATACTGGCAATTGTCTCTACCATTAACTATTTCCCTGATAGAACCGATAACTTCCGCTTCCTCACGATTTTGAGCGCAACTAGAATGTTTGGTCAAAGTGTAAAGGAATCTCTGCGGTTTCAACCTAGTAATTGTCTGTTGACTCTTGAGGCTAACCCCACAAATTCCCCATCTCTGCTCTTGGGAATCCTTCTGTGCAAGATAGTTATGTATTATGTAGGCAAGATGCCCCCTAAAAAAACGACCTGGCCCGAAATGGACGATACCAGTCTTAAGCGCCCTCCTGTCGTAAAGAGACTGTTGCCTCCACAAACCAGTTACAGTACCGAAGCGAGAACTTGAAGAAACACTGGGCGGTCTGAGTAAGTTAACCATGAGACTTCTTAAATAATTTTGATAAGGTAAAATGAAAATTGGTCAGTCTGGGTATACCCAATGACCTAAAAGCAACACAAATGTCTCAAACTGCGAAAATTTCGGGTATCCTTTGTGCCAGCTACAAAGAAGCGTATTACCAGATGGTAATTAGGGTGTGACAGATAGAGCAGAGAAAGAAAAAATCAGGTAAACCTAATTAAGAATCAAAGCTCAATAGGTCATTAACCGGAAGTAAGGCACAAGGGTACGCGACCTACTGCAACTTTGTTCAACTTTGGCAAGTGCGTAAGCCGAATGTATGTCCTATAAGGCGCAAATAGAGTGCTTTTAATTCTGGCTTTAGATTCCCCAATAACTCTGTAGACTTTGATGTTATTTCCCTGGGTCGCTGCTATCCTCCGTCTTCAGGAGAATCTACAAACAATTCTTTATAGGGACTTATAACAACAGGGTAATTAGGGTCTGATAGGTAGAACAGAGAAAGAAGAAATCAGGCAAACTTAATTAAGTATCAAAGATCATGTAGTCATTAACCTGAAGTAAGGCACAAGAATACGCCACATACTGCCACTTTGTTTAGCTTGGGCAAGTGCGTAAGTCGAATGTCTTTCCTATAAGGCGCAAATAGACTGCTTTTAAATTATGCCTTTAGATTACCTAATAACTCTGTACACTTTGTATGTTATTTACCTTGGTCGCTGCTATCATCTGTCTTCAGGAGAATATACAAATAATTCTTTAGAGAGACTTATAACCACAATCAAGTGTATACTTCGTTACAAGCAGTTAAGTTAGAGTTTGGCGTTTGTGTAGCAAGCGTCCAAAAAACAACGCTTGCGTTGAAAAGTCCTGTCTGTAGCGGATGGCTGATACAGCATTGCAAGTCCGTTTCAGTCTGTCCATAAATTTTTAAAGTTTCCTCACTCATTCTCTAAAATTGGAATTACCGCTCGACTAATTGAGGAAGGGATAGCCGAAGGGCAGGGGGATGTGAGAGCACATTACTCAGATGTTGCCGTCAACTTGCTGGGATTGTTGGAACCGAGGGAAGGTGGAACTGTACTTCAAACACCACTACAAAGCGTTTAATTATTGCATCGAGAAACTGACGGAGTATTTCGTGTTTCCCAATGTCAAGCGCACCCTACGGAATTTGTTTGAAATGGAGCCAAAAGTGCGAGCGTGATGTTGAGTTGAATTTGATCAGTTTATGCTGGGTGATGTTGAGTTGGATGTGCGGGTTCGGGGTGAGTGCGATCGTCAAACAATAACCTAGACGAACGCCATCTCCGATTTCTAATTCAGCTTCAGGGAACTGCAGAGCGTTTTTGAATGCGCCCAAAATAATGGGAACGGTTTCAATTAGCGTCTGTCAGGAAATACCGTTCTCCACAAAAGTTTTCAGCTTTGAAGCGTTCCTCACTGCATTTCCCTCTCCGTCGTTGTTGAAGTAGACAAACACGCTTCGCCCCTGACTTTCCCACTCGTGGATGCGATCGGCCCACCAATGCAAATCATCATCCGAGTAGGAGCCCCCGTAGAGATTGTTGGAGTCGGGGCCGTGGAGGCGCACATAGACGAATGAACCCGTTACACGCAGGATACACGGAAGGTGGGCGCCGCTCATCACACAGTAAGCAGCTCCTTCGCGTTCCAGCAGCGAAAATACCTCTTCTGTGTGCCAGCTTGGGTGTCGCAATTCCACAGCTACTTTGATCCAGGAGGGCACGTGTTTTAGAAAGTAGGCTAGGCGGGCCAAATCGCAGCCGAACTGGGGAGGAAGCTGGACGAGCAGAATACCCAATCGATCGCCTAGGCATTGAAGTCCCTGACTCATGCGTTCCAACCACTTTTCTGGTGAGTAAAGACGCTTGGAGTGCGTTAGACCACGGGGCGCTTTTACGGTCATCAGAAATCCTTGGGGGAGGCGCTCTCGCCAGCTAGCAAAGGTAGTGTTTGGTGGCCAGCGGTAGTAGGTGCTATTAACTTCGACGGTTTGATAGTGCTGGATGTAGCGATCGAGCCTAGAGCGAGGCGGTAGCTGGTGGGGATAAAGCACACCTTCCCAATGGTCGTAACTCCAACCTGAAGTCCCAATATGAACACTCAAATGCGGGTTGGTTATCGCTTCCATGATTCGGCTTGAAATCGCTACTACACAAACTTTCGTCCCAGCAGAGAGGGACTAAGAATTTGATATTTGAAAACAGGATGCGATTGAATTAGTTGGCTCGATCGCTGCTACCTCGATCTGCCGCTTTTTCTACTGCTTCCCGTGCCGGCGTAACTGCTTCGCCCACGTTATCTTTTACCGATTCTATAAATTTTTTGGTACTGGGGGCGATCGGTTGGTCAAGATTCAGCTTTTCTCGGATATTGTCAACGGCATCATTCCCGCCCTTCTCGATATCGGTTGTTGGCTGGCGATCGGGACGGGCAACTTCGTAAGACGTAGCTTCTGGGGTTAAATGTGTAGCGTTCGCTTGCATTTTATTGCCCGAAAATTCCAATTCGGAGCTAAAAATCAGCGCTATTCCTACAGCCAAGATTATTCCAACTCGCAGGCAAGTTGTAACTAAGCGCGATGTAAACTTTTTCATTGAAAAACTCTGTTTTTTATGTGACGACTGTAATACAGAATAATTTCGGTTGTTGGTTTGCAAATCTATCTAAAGATAGGACTTGTGGCCAATTTATGGTGTTAGCATCCTTCCCAAATCAACCTCAACAAAAAAGTTTTGGGCGCTGCGGCGTCAACAGGCTACCGATCGCAACTACGAACTCAAGAAAGGTACATTTACTACTTCCCCTGACACCGATCCGACTTGCACTTTCAGTCCTTCGCCGCCCGCTTTTGTGCGGATGTAAGCAAGACCAAAAAAGCCGGATTCCGTTTCCGTAAAACTGGTGAGTTTGCCGACTTTTTCTTCTCCGATGGTGACTGCTGTGCCGGGTTCCACCGCACCGCTCAACTGCACGCCCCAAAGTTCCTGTTTGACTCCTTTGTAGGTGTTCAACCGGGCAATTGTTTCTTGACCGATGTAGCAGCCTTTGTCATAGGTAATCGTGTGTAAAAGACGGGCTTCTAAGGGGTTGTAATCGTCTGTGAGTTCAAAATCGGGTGCGGGGCGTCCTTGTTCAATTCGTAGTTGTTCCCAAACTCGATCGCCCATCGGTACGGCCCCAGCTTTGACTAATTCCTTCCACAAGTTGGCTGCATCGCTTGCTGGCGCAATTAACGTGTATCCGGGAGTTGCTAAACCGCTACCAACCGCAACTCGGACTTCCATACCTGCAAAATTTATCAATTTGTGAGTAGCGTAAGGTTGATTTTCTAGTTCGGTAACTCCGATTTTTTCTAATAGTTGAGTGCTTTCCGGGCCGAGGACACTGAAAGCAACAGTTGTATCGGTTAAATCTGTTAACTCGACGCGATCCATTGGGAAAATATAGCGATCGAGCAATTCCAGCAGTTGGCGGCGGCGGTTGGGTGAAACTAACAGCAGTACGGCATCTTCTGTCGCGTAAGCAGTGGCGAGGTCGATCGTCCGGGCGGTGGAAGTCACGAAAACGGTGTCGCAACCTTGACCGGGTTTGAGTATATTGAAGTTATTGGTACTTTGATTGTGCAAGAACCGCAGGCGATCGCTGTCTGAGATTTGAATGCGTCCCCAGTGAGTGCGATCGTACAAAGCCACACCTTGTTTCGTTGCTGCGATCGCTTCTGCGTCGTTACCAAAACTGACTGGCACAATTTCTTTGGTTGTTAACTCTGCAAAAGTAGCACCGGCCGCTGCTTGAATGTCGTGCAATTCTTGAATCATAAGATTTTGTTTACTGTTAACTGTTGGCTGTTGACTGATGACTGATGACTGATGGCTGTTGACTGTTGACTGTTGACTGTTGACTGTTGACTGACAACTCTCAACTGACTATTTGCCCAAATTGGCGAATATTTCTTGTATTAATTGACTGGCTTTAGCATCAAGACGATTCCAATCTACATCGCCAGTCTCATCATCAATCAAGCTAGTATCAATTACAACTTCTTGGCTTTGGATTTGACTGTGGGCGGGCTGGTAGTTGACAAAGCAGACTCGATAGCAAAGTTCCCAAATATCGATACATCTTTGCTCGCCTTGAAGCTCTAAAATTAGTTGATAGCCCGGAATCGGAATCTGCACTTCTTGATAAGTACCCGTCCAAACTGACTCTTCTAATTGTTTGCGGATGTTGTCGAGCACTCGGATCATCGCTGGCTGCATGAGCAGTTCAGCTTGCTGCCACGCGATCGGGCTGGTTATTTTAGGCTTCATATACAAGGTTCTAAAAAAGAAAATCATTGACATCCTCACCGCCCTAAAGGGAGGGTGATTCCCAAGAATCACTTCTTGAGTTTTCTGCTTCGTCCCGTGCCAGCTAGACTGACTTTACCACCAGTCCCCGCCGCATCCAGTCCACAGACAGTTTGTTTTACTTCCAGGCTATGCCCTAGCCCAGAAATTAGTTCCAACCCACGATTTCTAACCACCTGTGCCGCTGCCACATCACGCGATGCAGTAAAGAAACACACTGGACAAGAATGAATTCTTTCGTCTAGGTGCTTTTTGCCCGTATGCGTCCCACACTCAGGACATTGTTGTGATGTGTAGTCCTTGTCTACCTTGGCAAAGAAAACACCTCGTTTAAAGCACACCCATTGCAGTATGTTGACGAATTGACCGAATCCAGCATCGGCACTATGTTTACTCAACATTCCTCTGGCCCAAGAGCGAAAGTCGATGTCTTCAACAAATATCATCCCTACGCCGTCACTCATACGGTGGGCTAACTTAAAGTGCCAGTCTTTCCTGGTGTCAGTAATCTGTTGATGAATTCTGGCTATTTTTTGATTGAGCTTATGTCTGTTATTCGACCCTTTCTTCTTATGCTTTAATCTACGTTGCAGTAATTTCAACTCGCGTTGTAGAGTTTGCAGGAAGCGAGGTCTAGCAATTTGCTCGTTATCGCTAGTAGCTACAAACTTATCAAACCCTAAATCCAAACCTCGCGGATGACCGGATATGGGTGTATCTGGCACTGATACATTTAACTGTAATGACAACATGACAAAATATCCCGATGCCCGTCGTACAACCCTGGCTTGTTTAATTTCAAATCCCCCTGGGATTTGGCGTGACAAGCGCAAACGAATCCACCCTAGTTGAGGCAATTTCAGCAAACTTCCATTGATGGGATTTTTGCCCAATTGAGGAAACACAAACGATCGCATTCGGTATTTGTTCTTGAAGCGAGGGAAGCCTAGTTTCTTCGCTCTCATGTCCTCAAATGCCCTGTCCAGCGTTCTTAAGACTTGTTGCAATACTTGCGAATGTACGCTCGTGAGGAGGGGAAATTGCTCTTTGGCAAGAGTCAATCGTTTAGCCTGAGTGTGGTAACTAGGGTATGGCTCGTCAGCCCTGAGTATGTACTCCTGTTCGATGGAACAAGCATTTACAGGCGACTTGCGGGAATTCAACCAGTCTTTGCGCTCCCGCAAAGCAAAGTTCCATACAGAACGACACACAGCGAATATCCGCTCGATAGTATCGACCTGTTCTGGAGTTGGTTCTAGTTTGAATTCCCACGTCATGTTTAGCATGAAATTATTTTACACACTTACTGAGTATGTGTAAAGCCGTCCTCCACTTCGTTAAAGGACGGGGTTTTAGACCCAAATTTTCGATAAATTAATTTTCTAGCATTGGGTGCCAACTTTTGAGACATCCGCCACAGAATGTTAAATTTAGTCGTCACCCAATTTAACAGTCAACTCTCAACAGCAACAGCCGTTCTCGGCTTGACGGCTAAAAACGGCTGAAACTGTTGATATTGAGTTATCGGATGGGTAATGTAGGATTTGAACCTACGGCATCCTGCGTGTAAAGCAGGCGCTCTACCACTGAGCTAATCACCCAATTGGACTCACCGGGATTTATCATATCACAGTAACTCAGAAAGATCAAGTAAAAAAAATCCTAAACTTTAAATGCCCTCTGGCCGCACCCACGATCAAATAACCCTGTGGAGTTTGCCCTTGGTGGCAGCCCTCACCTTTGGCCAGACTCAGAGCAGCAACCTGACTTTGCTCGTTTCCGGCAGTTTCTTATTCGGCGGGCTGATGTTTGGCCCCGACTTGGATATCTACTCCTGCCAGTATCAGCGCTGGGGATGGTTCAAACCGATTTGGCTCCCGTACCAAAAAAGCCTGCGCCACCGCTCTTTTTTGTCCCACGGCCCTCTAATCGGCACTGCTTTGCGAATCTTGTACCTCGCTATCTGGATCGTGGTTTTCGGATTGTTGGGATTGGCAATTGCCGAAAAAGTCGGAAACTTCGGCGGGAATTGGCAGGATGTGGTTTTGAGTTATGGGCGATCGATCTGGGAACACCACATCGAAATTTTAGCCGTTTACATCGGTCTAGAATTGGGCGCGATGAGCCACTATCTGAGCGATTGGGGCGGCTCTGCTTACAAAAGATTCAAAAAAAAAGGATTAAGCGGATTGCGCCCTCCTGGCACAATTAAGAGGCGCAAACGCCAACCTCCCCGTCGCACTTCCAGCAAATCTATAGCAGAAGGAAGAAGGAAGAAGGAAGAAGGAAGAAGGAAGAAGTAATAAAATCAGCAGAAGGAAGAAGGAAGAAGGAAGAAGGAAGAAGGAAGAAGGAAGAAGGAATATGTAGTAAAATCAGCAGAAGAAAGAAGGAAGAAGATGTAATAAAATCAATGGTTGGAGCCATTAACAACGTTATAACCGTCTTGGCGGTTGATATAAAAGGTAAATTATTATGTCTAATTCTGAAAGCCGATCGCTCACAGCACTCAAAGAACTTATAGAAGTTGTGGCTAAATTGCGATCGCCAGACGGCGGATGTCCTTGGGATTTAGCCCAAACTCCCCAAACTCTAATTCCTCACATCATCGAAGAAGCTTATGAAACCGCCGACGCGATTCGCAAAGGAGATAAAGATGCGATCGTCGAAGAATTGGGCGACTTACTGTTACAGGTAATTCTGCAAGCTCAAATTGCCAGCGAATCCAATCAGTTTACCTTCGCCGAAATCGCTGCGGGCATCACAGAAAAACTAATTCGGCGACATCCCCACGTCTTCGGCGATGTCGAACTCAACAGCGTGGATGAAGTCAACGAAAACTGGGAAAAAATCAAAGCAGCAGAAAAAGGCACAACTTCGGAAAAACCGCCAACTTTAGCCTCGAAAATGAGCCGTTATGCCAGCACTTTGCCGCCGATCACCGCCGGGATGAAAATCTCTCAAAAAGCTGCGGAAGTGAGTTTTGATTGGGACAATGTAGACGGCGTTTGGGATAAATTTCATGAAGAAATGGCAGAATTTGAACACGCTCTCAAACACGAGGATAAGGCAGCGCAGCAGTCAGAATTGGGAGATATTATGTTTGTGTTGATTCAATTAGCTCGGTGGTACGATTTAGATCCGTCGGCTGCTTTGCAAGGAACAAACGATCGCTTTGTGCAGCGGTTTGCGAAGGTAGAGGCTGCGTGCGATCGACCTTTGTCAGATTATCCCGCAGAAGAGTTAGAATCTCTGTGGCAGCAAGCTAAAGCTTTAATTGCGAAACAAAAGGGCGATCGGTAATCAATCACCGCAGATAAACACAGATAAAATGACATCAGCGTTCATCAGCGTTCACCCGCTAATATCTGCGGTTCAAAACTCCCCATCTCAAGAATTTGGTTGCATCAGTTCAGATGTCAGCAATCAACTACTCGTAAAGCTTCGCATCGTTGTACGGCGGATGTTCGCACGCAATGTAAAGCGCATTTGTCGGTTCCAGGGCTTCCCCTGTCACTGGGTCGATCGGCTTGAGGACAAAGCATAACAGAGAGAGCGATCGCCAATCCAAACTTTCTAACTTCCCGCGTTCGTAGCGACTAACAGTAGCATTACTAATACCGACATCTTTTGGTACTGGATCTCCGGCTGTCCGAAACAGAGCGGCTTCGTATTCTTTTGTGACCATTTCTGTTTCAATAATTGACCAGCCCCGAATCTCTCTAGCTGCTTTCAGAAGTTTGCCCAATCTACCGCGTCCCGTATCTGTAAATCGCACAGGGCGCAGTTTTTCCCGATCGACGACAGCCTTAAAGTCAAGAAATCCCGGCATTTTACAGATCCAATTTAACTATTAAGTCAATCCTACGCCTCGACGTTTGGGTTCCAAAATTCAGTTCCGATCAACAGTAAGTCTTCTAGAGTAACCAACCGCTTTTCAACCGGGTGAACTGGTTCGAGAACATCGAGGAACAGCCACAAAAGATCGGGTGCAGGCTTGTTGTAATAGCCATTTTCGATTCTCGAAATGCCTGCAATGCTGACCCCCAAAACTTTCGGCAAAGGCTCTCCCCCGAGATTATAAAATTGAGCCTCATGCTGCTTGGTCTTTTCGCTCAGTTCGTGAACGCTCCACCCCCTAGCTTCCCGCCACGATCGCAGGAATTTACCCAACCGCCGCAGCCCGGTATCAGTAAATCTCCGTCTCAAGTATTCTTTTTCTCGCCTAGCTTCTGCTACAACCATCAGTCATCACCTATCTGCAAATAATCTAGTCGTAGAGCTTCGCATCGTTGTATGGGGGATGTTCGCACGCGATGTAAAGCGCATTTGTCGGTTCCAGGGCCTCTCCTGTCACCGGGTCGATCGGCTTGAGGACAAAGCATAACAGACTGAGCGATCGCCAATCCAAATTATCCAGCTTCCCGCGTTCGTAGCGGTTGACTGTGGCGGCACTAATACCCACATCTTTGGGTACGGGTTGATTTGTAGCTGTGAACAGCGCCTCTTCATATCCCTTGGTTTTAAATTCTGTTTCGCTGACAGACCAGCCTGTTGTCTGTCTTGCTGCTTTTAAAATCTTGCCCAAACGCATCCGCCCCGTTTCAGTGAAGCGAACGGGACGCAATTCCTGCTCTTTGTCTACCACAGCTTTGTTAGAGAGTCCTGACATTTTTCCCACCTACGTTAACTCTCAAACTAGCACAGCATCAATGATTGAGGGTTGCACGAGCAACATCTGAGCTGAAGAAGTTTAAATTAATTTCATTGCACTTGTGCAATAAGAGTCGGATATAGTAATATGTAATTGACTCTAAACCGAACTTGCCTCTCAAGCCCTGAGTATACAGCCATGACAGCACTGTTTCGCCGCATTCAACCCTCAAAAAAGCTCCGCATCACCGTCAGGTCGATCGCCCAACTGCTCAAAATCAGCCAAAACCTGATTAAGCGAGTCGAATCGTGGGCTTTCGTGGTTTTCGTCCACCATCGGGATAGAGGCGGCCTGTTTGTCAGCTACCGCAGGCTGGAAGAATGGCAAAATGCGATCGCCCATCAGATCCAAACCTGCCCCACCCTTGGAGAACTCTCGCAGCTCAAAACATCGATTCAGTACGACAGCCGGAAATTCAAAAAACAATCTCTCCCAAAAACCCTTGACTTTTTAAATCAAATGTGCATTGAAAGACAAGACGAACTCAACATCTGGGAAAGCTTAAACAGCATTGCTTCCTAGCAGAAATGAGGCAGATTTCCTTGCCAAAAAACAGAAGCGAAACATTTGCGAGCAATTGCGAGATCAAATCACCCCAAAAATCACCCGCGAATGCTCCGCCACATTCATGAAAGCAATCACCAAAGCAATTAAGACATTGCCTGAGCGATATAATCAAAATAAGGAGCTGCTTCCTTAGCATCATCCTGATTGAGCAAAGCCAAAGAAGCTTCCTTCAAACAGCGGATAGCTTCGACCATGCCAGGAACAGGAACGCCCAGAGAATTATACATTTCCCGAACGCCAATCAAACCGATGCTTTCGATCGGCTCCTTGTCACCCGCCAAGATACCGTAGGTAATCAGGCGCAAGTACCAGCCGTAGTCGCGCAGACACAAAGCCCGTTCGCGCTGGCCGTAAGCATTGCCCCCAGGAGAGATAAAATCAGGTCGTTTTTTCCAGAGTTTTTTACTAGCTTCTTCAACAATTTTCTTCTCACTGTCAGACAGCGCAGTAGCAATACGCACCCGCTGTTCTCCGGTTTTAAAGAAATCATTGATACTTTGGAGTTCGCCGGTACTGGGATAACGAAGTTCGTCGTCGGCTTGGAGAATAAATTGGCTAACTACGCTCATTGTTATTCAAATTTGAGGATAACATTAATAAACATTCCCATCCGTTGGCGACGGGATTCTTGGTTCGCAGACTTGCCTTGCTCCTAACATTTATCAATCCTAGAAGTAGAGGGTAAATCTCCCCAAGCGTTATGCTTGATGTTCAAGCCAGTTTCCTTGTGTTCCAGGGTACTGCGGGAAAAACTCAAAAATTGCGAGTGAGAGTTTTGATGTCGGCAGACACTTTGACTGTTTAACGAGTTTTTGCTAAATCGCCCCAACAGCATATCGCACCGACGATATCGAGGCCACTCGCGACAAGCTCGACTCCCCGGTTGAAGTTTGGCTTTAGCAGCAAGACGTTCAACAGCAGGAAGACAGCCTGCAATTGAGTTTGAGTGCGATGGCTTACGCCCCGCTTCTTCGCTACGACTTATCTCAGGAAAGAGAGAGCGATATTGCATTACCATATTAAATCCTACCACGACTACTTGTGACCAAATCTAAATTCCCGACCCCAAACTCGACGAAATTGGCAAACCCTTGCCAGCAAGGTCAACTGATTGAGATAGAGATTACCGACTTGACAGACACCGGCGACGGAGTTGGTCGTTTTGGTGAGTTAGTGGTGTTTGTGCCCGATACCGTGACGGGCGATCGAGTCCTTGTGCGCCTCGTGCAAGTCAAATCCACCTATGCTACAGGCAAGCTGGACACACTTCTGGAAGCATCCGAACACCGCATCCGAGCTAACTGCATTGTCGCCGACAAGTGCGGCGGCTGTCAGTGGCAGCACGTAGATTATCAATATCAGCTTGCAGCCAAGCAAAATCAAATCATTCAAGCCTTAGAACGGATTGGCGGATTTAGCAATTCCCAAGTTGATGAAATTTTAACGGGAAAAATCGAGGGATTTTCCCAATTTTTGGGATACCGCAACAAAGCGACTTATCCCGTGGCACTATCTGCAACAGGTCAAGTTCAAGCAGGTTACTATCAAAAAAGCACCCACAAATTAGTCAATCTCAATCAGTGTCCGGTGCAAGACCCGCGCCTCAATCCTTTGTTAAAAGAAGTCAAAGAAGACATCCACTGGCGGGATTGGCCAGTCTACGACGAAAAGAAACATACAGGAGAATTGCGTCACTTGTCCTTGCGGATCGGACGGCGCACCGGCGAGATGCTGCTAACTTTAATAGTTCGCACTGGAGAGTTGCCGGGGCTCGAAGAGCAAGCATCAGAGTGGCTGAAACAATATCCTCAACTGGTAGGTGTTTGTTTGAATATAAACCCCGCTCAAACTAATGTGATTTTTGGTGCCGAAACTCGCTGCATTGCGGGTCGTTCTTATCTGCGAGAAAGATTTGCTGGGATGAATTTTCAGCTAAGAGCCGATACTTTTTTTCAGGTTAATACAGAGGCGGCTGAAGCGTTGTTAGATGTGATGGTAGGGGAATTAAGTTTGCAGGGAAACGAGGTTTTGGTTGACGCTTACTGCGGCATTGGTACTTTTACTTTACCCCTGGCAAAACAAGTAAAAATAGCGATAGGTTTAGAAGTGCAACCGGCGGCGATCGAACAAGCCAGATTAAATGCTGAGTTAAATGACGTGAGAAATGTCGAGTTTCAGGTGGGAACTGTAGAGAGTTTGCTGCCTTCCTTGGGATTGACACCGGATATTGTGCTGCTAGATCCGCCGAGGAAAGGGTGCGATCGCGCGGTTTTGGAAGCTATCAAGGAAATCAAACCAAATCGCATTGTTTATGTTAGCTGCAAGCCTGCTACTTTGGCTCGCGACCTGAAGATTTTGTGCGAAAATGGGGATTATAAGTTAGCGCGAGTGCAGCCGGCGGATTTCTTTCCTCAGACTTCTCATGTTGAGTGTGCGGCTTTTTTGGTCAGGTGAATGAAAGGGCGATCGACCCACTAGACTTATTGCATAAATCTTTGATTTATAGGGAAACCCCAGAGGCAACGCAGATAATTTAAAGATTTTTTGCGAATGTATGCAATTTAAGCCGAGTGAGTAAGTGAGTACAAATAGATATAAACTGGGGTGGGGTTGAGCAACTGAAGCAGCGTTTACTATCTTAGAATACGGGTTTAAAACTCTCGGAATCGATCGCATTGTAGCGCTTCCTAAATCTGAAAATAGTGCTTCCCGGCGGGTGATTGTAAAAATGAGAATGCAGTAGAAACAGAAGGTGGATTGCTGGGGTCAAAACTAGATCCAGTCCGGGCGGAATCGCGGGGTGTCCAGAAGTATAGAATAGAGGTTGCGGAACCGGCACACCGCCCGATCGCTCGCCCCCAGCAATTTGTTACCCTAAAAATAGAATCTCCCCTCCCTCAACTCCCTCCCATGAACAACGCTTCTCCACTAATTCAAACCGTCACACCCGAACGCTGGGCCGGGTTTAGTATGGACTTTATAGGGGCCGGTTACACGGGGCTGTTGGTCAAAAACGGCCGCGCCGTGCGTACCCTAAAATCCGGGCGGCATTTCAGCTTTGCCCTTCCCCTACTGGAACAGTCTCAAATTGTCCTCGTAGACACCAAACTCCGCAATTTGGACGTACAGTCGCACGGAGATTTTTTGTCTAAGGATCGATTTTTAATTGATGCTACTCTGACTGTTATTTATCAAGTTATAGATCCGAAACGGGTAGCTTTGGAATTGTCCGATCCTATAGCTGTTTTAGCAAGTGCAGTTAAAGATTGTATGGGATTAGCGATCGGGCAAATACCCCTACAACAGCTTATCAGTCAAGGACGGCTGTTGCTGCGCCAAAATTTGCTCGATCGCGTCCAAGATTTTTATACTCTAGGTTTTAACTTAGAAGACGTGCGAATTGGCGATGTCAGCTTTCCCGAAACCAACGGAGTTATTCGCCAAGTTGAAGGAATGAGTGCCCGACAAGAAGCAGAAAATGCCGCCGCCCTGCAAATGAGAATTGCCGAAGCCGGCCGTCCGATTGTTCCTCAATCTCCCGTACAGCAGTTAAACTTAATTTCAGGTAATTCTCCTGCAAGTCTTCCAGCTTCAGACACAGCAGCGGGGTTCGATCGAGATTTACAACAACTGACAGAACAACTTGCTCAAAACAGCCTCCCTGCTGGGAGAAATCCTCCCCAACTTGCACCAACCGTACTTGCAAGTAGCGATCGCAAAACAACCGCATATTTAATCTACAAACTTTCTGGAGAGGCGATCGCCCTAACAGCCAATCCCTTTACAATTGGACGCGAACCAACCAACACTTTAGTATTACAAGATCCGCAAAGTTCGCGCTACCACGCTCAAATCCGCCGGGCCACTGACGAACTTGGCAAACAGCGGTATCAGCTTGTCGATAGCGGCAGTTCCAACGGCACTTTTGTAGGAGGGCAGAGGCTGGCTGCTAACGAGCCTTTTTGGCTGCCAAACGGCTGCGAAATTGCGATCGGCGACCAAAAATGGATCTTTCAAAATTCGTGAGTGAAAGATATGAAGATTTTTTTAAACAGGAGATAAACACAGATAAGTTCCATCAGCGTTTATCTGTGTTTATCTGCTGACATCTGCGGTTAAAAATCCCAATCTAAGTAACTTAGTTTAATCACAATATACAAGTAAAAAAATGCCGAATCTACCGTCAACAAGAGGAATGTTTTTTAACCGCAGATAAAAACAGATAAACGCAGATAAACGCAGATTAATTCCATCGCCTTTCATCTGTCAGGTTTCTGTAGGGGCGTTGTCACGAGTCCCCGTCCTTCCGACACAGGTTGACAAATCCCTCCGGCCCAATTCCCTATATTCCCCGGTAGAAGTCTCTTCCCAATCTTAGGGGGGATATCTCCACTAGCATTTCGAGCGACAATTTGTCAAGATTGAAAATATAAGTAGAGGACAACCCCATGAACTTTTCTATACAATCTGTTTACAACTGGTACCGCGACACCCTCCGCAACCCCAAGTACCGCTGGTGGATAATTCTGGGAACGCTGGCATATCTGGTAAGCCCGATCGACATAGCCCCAGACTTTCTCCCCGTCATCGGACAAATTGACGATGTGGCGATCGCAGTCTTGCTGATTTCCGAAGTGTCCCAAATGGCGATCGACTACTTTAAATCTCGCCAAACAGAGACAGCATCAGCATCCGAAGCCACTGGTGCCCCTTATTCTGAAGCCAACGGCAGCACCGTTGACGTAGATGCAGTTTCTGTAAAATAATTGCCAAAAATAATCGAGCGCTACAACCCCGACTTCTTCAAGAAATCGGGGTTTTTGTTTTTTAAATGCCAACTGCTCAGATCGTGCTCCAAAGCTGGTAATTTTAACTATGATCCATCTGTGCTAACAACAAATTTTTATAGGTCACTAACCCCACCCTAAAGGGATGGGGCTTGTAAGGAAACCAAGCCATAGGTAGAAAACAAGCGCAAGTAGGACTAGACAACGGTTGAGAAACCAATTTGAACTAACTGAAGGTGGCACTTTCATTGGACGTTACAGGCGCTCTTCCTAACCCGTAACCACTCCGTTAGTCAAAGTCGAAGGAAATTAAACAGTTAGGCTTATCGCCAAACAAACACCATGCAATACGTTCCTGTAGTGGACTTTGAGCAACGTCCTTTAATGCCAACAACACCCGCAAGGGCAGAACGTTGGATTAAATCTGGAAAAGCAACACCATTTTTCCGTAAAGGGATCTTTTGTGTTCGCTTAAACGTTGAACCTTCAAATCGTCATACTCAACCTGTAGCAGTTGGAATCGATCCGGGTTCTAAACGTGAGGGGTACACAGTCAAATCAAAAGCTCATACCTACTTAAATCAGCAGTTTCATGCTGTTGATTGGGTCAAAGAGGCTGAGGAGACAAGTACAAACGCCAGACGTGCAAGGCGCAATCGAAAAACACCTTGTCGCCAACCTCGTAAAAACCGTAAGCGTGGCGGGATTCCTCCAAGCACTAAGGCGCGTTGGCAATTCAAAATCCGAGTAGTCAAAGTTTTTGATACCATCTTTCCTATCTCAGACATTGGAATTGAGAATGTAAAAGCATTGACCAAAAAAGGTTGTCGCACATGGAACAAGTCATTTTCGCCCTTAGAAGTTGGCAAAAAATGGTGTTATTCCGAGTTGGAAATAATTGCACCTGTCACCCACTTTGATGGCTATACCGACACCTACTTAACTCGTCAAAAATTAGGTCTAAAAAAATCTAAGGTCAAGTTATCCAATGTTTTTTATGCCCATTGTGTCGATTCTTGGGTGCTAGCTTACCTGTTGGTAGGTGGCGATATATCACCAAAAAATATGGTGGTGATGGAATGTAAGCCCATCCGCATTTATCGCAGACAATTGCACGTTTTTAACCCTGGGAAAAACGGATATCGCCGTCCTTACGGTGGCTCCATGTCGCAAGGATTGAAGCGCGGGGGGATTGTCAAGCATCCTAAGTATGGAAAGTGTTACGTAGGTGGCGAAGATGCTAAAAAATCTCGCATTAGCCTGCACAGTCTTGGTACAGGAAAACGCCTGTGTCAAAACGCAAAGCCCACAGATTGTAAGTTTCTGGCTTACAACTCATGGCGAACTGTAAAGCCGTCCTAAAAGGACGGGGTTTCAAACCCATTTTTCTGATGAAGTTTAGCGAAATAGTACAAAAACTTAACTTAGCCACCAGTCGCACCCTCACAGCGTCGGTTGCTACCGATCCAGAAATTACTGGCGCTGCCCCTGTTGATGAAGCTCCATCGGGCACAATCAGTTATATAGAAGGTGCTAAATTTGCCGTTCATACAGCCACTACAAATGCTTCGGCTTTAATTTTACCCTTAGATGAAAGCCTCCAAGCTCAATGTACCGATCGCAACATTGCTTGGATTGCCACAGCAGATCCGCGATTGCTGTTTGCTGAAACGATCGCCCTTTTCTATCAACCGTTTCGCCCAGCATCCGAAATTCATCCTTCAGCCGTCGTTCACCCCTCAGCAGAAATTAGTGAAAATGTCTATATCGGCCCCCACGTCGTTATCCAAGCAAAAGTCAAAATTGGCAGCAACGTTTGCATTCATCCAAATGTCGTAATTTACCCAGATGCGGAAATAGGCGAAGGCACTGTTTTACACGCTAACTGTGTCATTCACGAACGTACTCGCATCGGGGCAAATTGCGTGATTCACAGCGGTGCGGCGATCGGCAGCGAAGGTTTTGGGTTCGTGCCGACAGCCTCCGGGTGGGTAAAAATGGAGCAGTCTGGCTGCACTGTATTAGAAGAGGGTGTTGAGGTTGGCTGCAACAGCACGATCGACCGGCCCGCTGTCGGAGAAACCCGCATCGGCCAGAATACAAAAATCGACAACTTAGTACACGTAGGTCACGGCTGTCAAGTAGGAAAAAATTGCGCCTTTGCTGCTCACGTTGGCATGGCCGGCGGAGTAAAAATTGGCAACAATGTAATTTTGGCAGGTCAAGTAGGAATTGCTAATCAAGCCAAAATCGGAGATGGGGCGATCGCCACTGCTAAAGCCGGAATTCACAGCGACGTGCCCGCAGGTGCGATCGTGACGGGCGTTCCAGCAATTCCCCACAAACTATTTCTCAAAGCCGCAGCCGTCTACAACCGCTTGCCAGAAATGTACCAGTCTCTGAGGCAAATTCAGCGCAAGCTCGATCGGTAGTCAATTGGCAGTTGGCAGTAGTCAGTAGTCATTAATTAACAGTCAACAGCCAACAGCCAACAGTATTATATTTGCAACCCATTAAATGTGGAATAGTATAACTAACCTGCGACTGCTGTCGCCGTCAATACCAGCAATTGTCAAAATAATCTTGTTTTTCTCGACTTGGATTGTTGTGTGGCTTCCTGCAGCGATTGTGCTGGCGATCGCCCTCAAATGGCATCCACCCCAACCCCTGGGAAACAAAAAACTACCTTTACTAGCTTCCCTATACGTGATTGTTCCATTCATTTTATGGGCGACAAGTTGGATCGAAAACACAACTTTTGCTAGTTGGGGTTGGGATTGGCAACCCGCAGTTTTGATATCATTACTGGGGGGATTAGGATTAGGAATAATCAGCTTAGTAATTTTATTCGGTCTACAATTAACCGTAGGCTGGATCGAGTTAAAAAAAGGTGAAACTTCCACCGAAATAGGCGAAAAAAACATTAATTTTTGGGCATTAATCTTTAATCCTGCTAGTCTGCTGACTCTGTTATTAGGACTGTGGATTAGCGCCACAGAAGAGTTAATCTTTCGCGGCTGCTTGCAAACAATCCTCCAGCAAGATTACTCAATACTAATCGCCGCAGCGATCGCCAGTTTCATTTTTGCGATCGCCCACCTCATTTGGGCAGCCAAAGAAACTCTACCGCAACTGCCCGGATTGTGGCTGATGGGGATGGTTTTAACATTAGCCCGCATCGCCGACAATGGCAGTTTAGGATTGGCGATCGGCATTCACGCAGCTTGGATTTGGGGTATAACTACCGTAGATACAGAAGGCGCAATTAAACCTACTTCTAGGGTATCAGAATGGATTACAGGAATTGCCGCCAAGCCCCTAGCAGGTGCAGCCGGAATTCTGTTATTGCTAGCAACAGCAGCCGTGCTTTTGTTAATTTAAATAAGACTTACCCTAAAAAAAGCCGGTTTCTTATAAAATATTGGCTCTCCTAGATTTGTGGTAGAAATGATAGTATAGCAATCCTAAATC
Organism: Microcoleus sp. AT3-A2; assembly: GCF_036705685.1. Classification (NCBI taxonomy): domain Bacteria; kingdom Bacillati; phylum Cyanobacteriota; class Cyanophyceae; order Oscillatoriales; family Microcoleaceae; genus Microcoleus; species Microcoleus sp. AT3-A2. The sequence continues at coordinate 1,121 of NZ_JAUBVF010000056.1, read as the reverse complement.
ATTTGTGAATTTCTTACTCCCTCCCCTTACCAAGGGGAGGGTTGGGGTGGGATTAAAAAATTTATGACTCCTGCAAGGATTGCTATATAAGCGTCTTCCTCATCCGGGATAGAGGGCTCGCACCACGAGAATTTTTATTTTGCTGAACACCATAAACTCAGGAGATTTGGATTATGATATCAATTCCGGTTGCATTCCTCATAATAGTTGACTGTTAATTGTTGACTGTTAACTGTTAACTGTTAACTCGGGCTCGCAAAACTCCATGATGGTTGAGTGTTGAATGTTGACTCGATTTTACGCCCGACGATGAAGCGCGGATTTGATATGATATCTACTCTCTTGAATCAAATATTCAAAGGACGCGATGGCGGTGGTGGCATGGGCGGTTTAGCGATCGCCAGAGACTTAGAATAGCGAGCCTCTAAAACACCCGTTCTAAACTGAGCCACTTTTTCTCCCTTCCTGTGAAATACTATCACATTAACCCGAATGCTGTAAATATTCAGATAGCGCTGTTTGACAATGAAGGCAAGAATAATAAAGACAACACCGATAAAAAGACTGAGAGTCGGAATTCCTAACCAAAACAGCCACCAAGTACAACCCTCTCCTGTTTCAATCGCTCTAACATCCTCAATCGGAATAAACACCTCTTTTGTTTCTAATCAAAAAAAATATTACGAGCTGATTTGTAACAGTTCGCCGACCAATTTAGCCGTAATTTTGCAATTACTTTGAACGGGAACAATCCCCATAATTTGACCAGGTGTACTGCTGATTTGAATGACTTGATTAGATTTCATATTTATTGTCTATTGGCGGTTCGGAAAAGCTATTAGATCGCCTCCTTCTAGGATTTAGCACGTCTGAAGAATTGTATAACAACAACCGCGACCTATTTGTTGACTAAAACTTGCTCTACCTATCGCCACAAGTACCACTAAAACCTCCTGCGTATAATAGGCAAGCTGATGCCCATAGCTGTAAGGTAAATTTAACTTGCTGGCAACGGGTTTGAGGACATCTGCTGCTTCATCTTTACAATACTCCGGACAGTTTTTAAGCAGCCAAAGTACCATAAGACAAGACTGAAGGAAGATTAGGATGGTTTAAAATCA
>NZ_JAUBVF010000055.1:0-42886 GCF_036705685.1 Microcoleus sp. AT3-A2 | reverse complement strand
TTAATTGGGTCAACAGGTAAAAGATGAGTAAAATTACTCATTGACAATAGTGCTTTTAGCTTAACTTGTGAGTAATGCTTATAGCGCTTCTTGGGTAGATGAGGTAAACAATTCAACTGAAAAAGCTTGATAACACAGGGTTTTGGCTTACTCCATCTTTCTGAGAAAGGCTATACATAGGTTTACATCGGTCTTATGGAGCGGGTAGGATAAAAGTATGGCAACAATCGACATCCTAGGGGTTCGGCACGCTTACGATTTGACGGCTCCGACTGCAACTTCCCCGGTTCTGGTATTTGTCCACGGCTGGCTGTTAAGCCGCCACTACTGGCAACCTTTGACCGATCGCTTGGCATCAAACTATCAGTGCCTTACCTACGATTTGCGGGGGTTTGGCGATTCTCAATCCGACGGTGGCGTTCATCATGGGCATTCCGAACCGCTAAATTCCTGCTACACTCCCGCAGCTTACGCTCGCGATTTGGAACTTTTACTCGAAAAACTCGATATATCTTCTGCTTGGCTGGTGGGACACTCTCTGGGAGGTACGATCGCCCTTTGGGGAGCCAGCAAATTCTCCGATCGCGTTAAAGGCGTTGTCTGCATCAATGCAGGGGGCGGCATCTATCTTAAGGAAGAATTCGAGCGGTTTCGATCGGTCGGCAAGCAGCTAGTGAGAATGCGTCCCGGCTGGCTGCCTCGCTTGCCGTTAGCAGATTACGTGTTTGCCCACGATTCTGTAGCCCGCTCGATCGGCAGATCCTGGGGACGGCAGCGCTTAATAGATTTCGTGGGAGCTCATCCAGAGGCAGCTTTGGGGGCTTTATTGGACTCCACCACAGAAGCGGAGATTCACCTATTGCCACAAATTGTGTCCCAACTCAAGCAGCCTGTTTATTTTATTGCCGGCACTAAAGACAAAATTATGGAACCAAAATACGTGCTGCATTTGGCTAGCTTTCACTGGATGTTCCAAGGTTGCGGCGAGAATGTCCTTCAGCTACCCGATTGCGGCCATTTGGCAATGGTGGAACAGCCGGATGCAGTGGCTAGTTACCTGCAAAATATTCTTAAAGAACACACTTAAAGGGCATTTGCTAAAGCGAAACCGAGGAATGGGGCATTGGGCAAATCTCCGGTTCGGGGAAGCGAAGCTTCCCAAATAGAAAGTTACAAGTTAAAAGTTAAAACATTTTTCCCTGTTCATTCCCTCAACATCGATCCGTAAAATCACGTACACAATCCGTAAAATCACGTACATAATCTGTTGCTGAACTTCCTTCGCCTAAATCTGTTATCTTAAATAGATAACTCTGCCCGATCGCCCTTAAGGACAGAGCTTCTGACTCGATAGTGGCAAATTGTCTGAATACTAATTCTGCTTAAATATCTGTGCGCGTTAACCTCACCGATCGGCAACAACACATCCTTTGGGCAACGGTTCGCCACTACATAGCTACAGCGGAACCCGTTGGCTCAAAAGCTTTGGCTGATGAATTCAACCTCAGCGTCAGCCCAGCTACAATTCGCAATGCGATGGGGACTCTTGAAAAAGCTGGACTGCTTTATCAGCCCCACACTTCGGCAGGACGAGTCCCCTCTGACTCCGGCTACCGAATTTACGTAGACCAGTTGATTCAGCCCTCTGATACGCTGGCCCGCAAGGTGGAACAGGTACTAGACCAGCTCAATTGGTCGGACGGCCGCATGGACGCGGCACTCCGTGGCGCTGCTCAAATCCTGGCAACTATCAGCGGTTACATAGCCATGATCACCATACCGCAAACCAATATGGCTTGCTTGCGCCACTTGCAACTGGTGCAGCTAGAGCCGGGAAAGGTGATGCTGATCGTGGTGACGGATGCTTACGAAACTCAGTCGGTTTTGGTGCAGTTGCCGAGGGACGCAGAAGGTAACACGCCTGATGTCGAAATCGTCGATCGCCAGTTGCAGATTTTGTCGAATTTTTTGAACAGCAAGCTGCGGGGACGATCGCTCTCGGAACTCTCGGCTGTAGACTGGAGCGAGTTAGACCGGGACTTTGAGCTGTACGCTGAGTGGATGGGAACCATGCTGACTGCTTTGAGCAGCCGCCAAAGCAATCCAACCTACACGCGGATTTTGATCGGCGGTTTGGCAGAAGCGCTGCGCTTGCCTGAGTTTTCGCAGTTACAGCAAGTTCAAACCCTGGTGCAATTGCTCGAACAAGAGCAGGAACTGCTTTGGCCTTTGATTTTTGAATCGCCGGAGTTGGAGACGCCAGGGAAGCGGGTAACGGTGCGTATTGGTTCGGAAAATTCCTTAGAACCAATTCGTGGCTGTACTCTGATTTCTTCGACTTACCGCCGGGGATCAGTGCCGGTGGGTAGTGTTGGGGTTTTGGGGCCGACGCGGATGGTTTACGAAAATGCGATCGCGGTTGTGGAAGCTGCTGCTGATTATTTGTCAGAAGCTATTGGTGGAAATCGAGTTAGTTTTCCTGATGGCGATCGAGGGCGATCGGATAATCCCTTGTTAGATGCACCCTAATTTGATAGCCCTAAGCTTAACTGGCTTGGGGTTTTATTGTCTGTGGATGTACTCACAACCTTTAAAAACAGGGTTTGGTGACAAAAAACCTAGGCTTTTATCCTACATTCCACACCCTGGGGTATTATAAGCATAATTACGCAGAAAACTATATCTCCAAAGTAACAAATTATGCCTTTAAAAAGTTATTTAACCGTCAATATACGGTAATATAGTATAATTTATAGTTTTATTGCTGGATCAAAATAAGTAAAAACCGATAGTGACAGTTGAGGGTGCGGAATGTGGGTTTGATACTCTTTTTGGGGTAAGAAACTAAAGCTTCGCGCTTGACAAGAAAGTTTCGTAAACAACCCTGTTTCTCCGTCCATGAGCGGCTCGGAAAGTGGTAGGAGTTAGGGGCGATCGACCTTCCAGGGATCGAGAGAAAGATATGGCGATGGCGAGCGATCGGGCATTGACAGAAAGTGGTCGCGGAGCGTTAGTCCAACGGCGGGTTTAGCAGCCCAACTGACGAGTTTTGTTGCCAACCGGGTGGGCGGCTAAACCCGCTCTAGGGATAGCGGCTACGACCAATGAATAGATGAGGCGCGTACCCTGGGATCGTCGATTCCCAAGGCAGCAGAATGTCAAAATATTAAGACATTTTAGAGAGTTCGTCAAAAACAACTAAAAAAGATTAGTGTGGATAGGAAAGCAATATTTCTTTTGGGAATAGCCCGGGTTAGACAATTGCAAATAACTTGCAGTGAATTTGGCTTGATTGCTACTCCATAAAAAATTTAACCGCTGAGTTAAGATCGAAACGGAATTTAGGGAATTTTCTTTTAGCATTCAATGAAATCGACTGATAAAACTAAGAATACCTTTGCGATAACAACGCCTCTGTATTATGTAAACGATTTACCTCACGTTGGCAGCGCTTATACGACTATGGCTGCGGATGCCCTAGCCCGATTTGAGAGGCTGCGGGGCAAATCTGTTTTGCTGGTTACGGGGACGGACGAACACGGGCAGAAAATTCAGCGGACAGCCGAGAGTTTGGGACGATCGCCCCAAGCTCACTGCGATTCAGTGGTTCCGGCGTTTGAGGCGCTGTGGGAGCAACTCGACATCCAGTACGATCGCTTCATCCGCACAACTTCGCGGCGTCACGAGTACATTGTCAAAGAATTTTTCCAGCGCGTCTGGAACTCCGGTGACATCTACTTGAACCAGCAACAAGGCTGGTACTGCGTCTCCTGTGAAGAATTTAAGGATGAACGGGAATTGTTGCCGGGAAATCGGTGTTCTGTCCACACCAGCAAGGAAGTTGAGTGGCGCGACGAGGAAAATTACTTTTTTCGCCTGTCGCGGTATCAAGACCAACTGCTGGCATTGTACGCAGAACGTCCCGACTTCATCGCGCCGGAAAGCCGACGCAACGAAGTGCTCAGTTTCGTCAACTCTGGACTGCAAGACTTTTCGATTTCTAGAGTGAATCTAGCATGGGGTCTGCCAATGCCAGTTGACCCCAGTCACAGCATCTACGTCTGGTTTGACGCTTTGCTGGGATACGTCACCGCCTTGCTAGATCCGGACAGCGACCCGATGTTGGAGAATGCTTTATCTAAATGGTGGCCGGTTGACTTGCACTTGATCGGCAAAGATATTCTTCGCTTCCACGCAGTTTACTGGCCGGCAATGCTGATGTCAGCGAATCTACCGGTGCCGGGTCGCGTTTTCGCACATGGGTTTTTGACCAAAGACGGCAAAAAAATGGGGAAAACGGAGGGTAATACTTTAAACCCTGTTGAATTGGTCAACAAATACGGCGCTGATGCAGTACGTTACTATTTCCTCAAAGAAATTGAGTTCGGAGAGGACGGCGATTTTAACGAAACTCGGTTTATCAATATATTGAATGCTGAGCTAGCAAATGATTTGGGAAATTTGCTTAATCGTACCCTAAACATGGCTCGCAAATATTGCGGTGGCTCCGTACCGAATGTGTTGGCAGAAAACATTGACGGCGACAACCTTCTCAAGGCTATGAGCCGGGATTTGGGCGAGCAAGTAGCGAGTTTTTACGAAGACTTGGCTTTTAGCAAGGCTTGCGAAGCCGTGCTTGCATTAGTTCGAGCCGGGAACAAGTTTATTGACGTGCAAGCGCCTTGGAGTTTGTACAAGCAGGGACAGATCGAAAGTGTTGAACAAGTGCTATATTCTGTTCTGGAATCTGTTAGACTAGCATCTTACCTTTTATCGCCGATTATTCCGAATATCAGCAATGCTATCTATCAGCAGCTAGGTTTTTCAATTGACTTTAACGATCGGGTTACAGTTAACAGTTTAGCGAATTTTGCAGCTCATGCTGCCTGGGGCGCTTTGCCTGCAAACCAAACTCTGGGGGAACCCCAACCTGTTTTTAAGCGGATCGAACTGCTGTAAACAGTACCTTCATAGTTGGCAGCCAGCGCTCTGGGTGTTATGACAGACTACGAATTAGCAGTTATTTCCTTACCAATCTTTCATAAAAATTGAGGCATAACAATCATGTTGAATAGAATAGAAAGCAATGACCTTTTTACGCCGGAACAGGTGCTAGAAAATCGGGGTCGAGTAGCAATTTTTATTGACGGCTCTAACCTTTTTTACGCGGCTTTGCAGTTAGGAATTGAGATTGATTACACTAAGCTGCTGTGCCGTTTAACTGCGGGCTCGCGGCTGCTGCGCTCTTTCTTCTACACGGGTGTCGATCGCACAAACGAGAAACAGCAGGGGTTTTTGCTGTGGATGCGCCGCAACGGCTACCGGGTGATTTCTAAGGATTTGGTACAGTTGCCAGATGGTTCTAAGAAGGCGAATTTGGATGTAGAAATCGCTGTGGATATGATGGCTTTAGTGGGATCTTACGATACGGCGGTTCTGGTGAGCGGTGATGGCGATTTGGCTTATGCTGTGGATGCGGTGAGCTATCGCGGTGTGCGGGTTGAGGTGGTGAGTTTGCGATCGATGACGAGCGACAGTTTGATTAATGTAGCCGATCGCTATATCGATTTGGAGATGATTAAGGACGACATCCAAAAAACATCTCGCCCTAATTATGCTTACCGCCCTTTGTCGGGTCTGAGCTTGATGGAGGAACACGACGACAGATAGGGATTTGGTAATGGGTAATTGGTAACGGGGAATGGGTGATGGTTAATGGGTTGAATCCTTGAGAATTAGAAGTTAAAAATTTAGACCAAGTATGACACATTTTTAATTTTTGATTAATTGTTTTTCAAGACCCAATTATTAATTACCCATTACCCATTACCAATTCCCAATTACCAATGATTAATCTCAAATCCCAAATTCCGAATCTCAACTCCCCAAAATTGAGGCTGTTATTTTTAGCAGCACTGATTTTGGGGATTGGTGCTTGTGCGGTTCCGCAAGAGACTCAAAAAAACAAATTAGCTGAGGATCTCCAAACTGCTCAACAATCAAACAGCACTTTAACTTTGAACAAAGTAACCCTAGAACAAGCAAACGAAAAGGGCGAGACGTTCTGGAAAGTAAACTCGCAAAATGCCGTTTACAGCAAAGACAAAAAGATAGTTAACGTTCAGAAACCCGTGGGCAAATTGTTTCAGGACGGCAAAGAAATTTACGACATTCAGGGAGAAACGGGGCAGGTATTTCAGGAAGGAAATCAGGTTTTTCTCAAAGGTAACATAGTCGCTACTGACCTGAAAAATGGAGTGGTATTGCGGGGCAATGAGTTGGAGTGGCGGCCAAAGGAGGATATTTTAGTTGTCCGCAACAATTTGACGGGAGAGAACAAACAGGTGACGGCTTCAGCGAAGGAAGCGCGGGTTTTCAGCAGGGCTAAGAGGATGGAGTTATTCGGTTCGGTGGTGGCAAATGTTAAAGATCCGGTTTTGCAATTGCGAACCGAGCACTTAGTGTGGTTTGTGGAGCAACAAAAGGTAAACAGTGACCAACCGACTCAAATTGACAGATACAAAGATAAAATAGTAACAGACAGCGGTTTTGCCGACCAAGTAGATGTAGACTTAAAAACCAAGATTGCGACGCTGACAAAAAACGCTCAGTTGATGCCATCAGACCCGCCGCTGCAAATAGAAAGCAGTTTGATGAGTTGGAATTTTCCGGCGCAATCTGTGGTGTCGCCTGGGCCTGTGAAGGTTTTTCACCGCGTGGAAAAGGTGACGATGACTGGGGATACGGGTCGGGGAGATTTAGAGAAAAAAATCTTTTATTTGACGGGAAATGTGGTAGGAATCGGGGAAAAACGTCAAGCTCAATTAAATACCGATCGCGTAACTTGGTATTTAACTAATCAGACTTTTGATGCGGAAGGAAATGTGGTTTACAAGCAACTAAATCCGGTGTTTAATTTGACAGGGCCGAGGGCGGCGGGAGAGTTGAAAAATCAAACTGTGATTGTCAAAGGTGACGGTGGCGGCGGCCAAGTGGTTACGGAATTTGTACCGGACGAGTACAAGGGAACTTTGGGACAGCAATAATTGCGATCGCAGATGCGGGCAGATGAACACCCATAAACGCAAATCTAATTAAGATTAGATTGAGCAAGCAGGGGTTGGGATGACAACAAATTTACAAACAATTTTAGAAAGGCTGGATGAACCTATCTTAATTGACTGATTAAGTTGGAGAGAGTTTAATGCTGTTGAAAGGCATATCTCGCCTCCGGGGGGGTGCGGCTGTCGTTTTTAGATGGGGTGTGGGAGATTAGACTTAGGCCTGGAAGAAAAAACGAAACTGCCAAACAGCGGATTTCAACGCTATCTCGCTCAGCCCCCTATGTTTCCGGCGATCGTCCGTGCAGCCAAATCTTTTTAAGCTTCGCATCTGATTCAACATGAACTAATGGCAATGTTTAGTTTAGGGTTGATTGAGGCACTATGCACTCTACAGTATTAGGACTTACGCATAGATCCTCCAAACGCCTTGACCAATGGACTTTCAAGTGGCTGCCGGGAGCGGTTCCGCCTTTTTGAAGCGGTTTCTCCCTTTTTAAGCGTTGGTCTGAGGATCAGGATGGCTGTGGGTTTCAGACCGTATAATGCGTAAGTCCTGAATATAATTGTATGCTTAGATCACTTCATATTGAGGTCAAGACCTACAAGTAAATGGAAGTGTACTCAAGGTGTACTCAATATAGAGGGAATCAAGAATTTCCTTAGAGCTGACTTTAAAAGACCAAGGGTGAGCGACTGTCGTTATTGATACAATCCAAATACTAAAATGACTCCGCCATGACACTAAGCGCAAGTGAGAATGAACTTGCAAAAAACCCTCAAAAAATCCCGCTGCGCCTCGTCTTAGTCGTACCATTCGTCCTGCAAATCTTTGCTGCTGTGGGGCTGACAGGTTGGCTCTCGCTACGTAACGGCAAAACTGCCGTCAACAACGTTACTAGCCAATTACGAACAGAGGTACTCGCCCGCATCAATCAACAATTAAACACTTACTTGGAAACGCCCCATTTGGTCAATGCCATCAGCGCCGATGCCATTCGCCGCTTTGGATTATGGAATCCAGACAATATGGGTTCTATGAGAAGCTACTTCTACTGGCAGCTCAAGCAATTTTCCACTGTTAGTTACATCAGTTTTGGAGGGAAAAAAAAAGAATACGCGGGTGCTGGATATAAGGATGATGGCAGTGTGGTTATTGAAATAACCGATCGATCTACTAATTTTCTCAATACGATCGTCAAGGTAGATGGAGAGGGCAACCCGACTCAGTTTAAGGAAACCCACCCAGATTACGATCCCCGCATTCGGCCCTGGTATCAAGCTGCAAAAGTTGCAGGCAAACCCCAATGGAATAAAATTTATCAATATTATATTCAACCTAGCCTAGGAATCTCCGCTAGCCGACCTGTTTACGATAAAAATGGTACTTTTCGAGGAGTTGTAAGTACGGATCTATTTCTCTCAAAAATCGGCGACTTTCTCCAAACTTTAAAAATTGGTAGATCGGGAAAGACTTTCATCATCGAACGCTCTGGCTTGCTAGTGGCTTCTTCCACCGCCGAAAAGCCATTTATCAAAAGCCAAAATCGCCCACAAACGCAACGATTAAAAGCGATTGAAAGCAGTGTACCTTTGATCAAGGGTACAGCGCAACATTTAATAGAACGCTTTGGTAACTTTACCGAAATTGACAGCAACCAGCAACTAGACTTCATGCTAGATGGTCAGCGGGAATTCGTGCAAGTATCCCCATTCCAAGATGGTCGAGGTCTTGATTGGCTGATTGTTGTAGTCGTTCCAGAAGCCGACTTTATGGAACAGATTAATGCCAATACCCGCAGCACTATCCTACTCTGCATTTTAGCGTTAGTGCTAGCGACGTTGTTAGGAATCCTCGCCTCCCGCTGGATTACCCATCCTATTTTTATTTTGAGTAAAGCGAGTAAAGCGATCGCTAGCGGTCAATTAGACCAAAAAGTAGACGTAAATGGGATAGATGAACTGGGAGTTCTCGCTCAATCTTTTAACCAAATGGCACAGCAATTGCGCGAGTCTTTTGCTGCTTTAGAAAAGACCAACTCAGATCTAGAAAATCGAGTAGAAGAACGAACAAGTGAGCTAAAAGAGGCAAAAATTGCCGCTGATACTGCTAACCATGCCAAGAGCGAATTCCTCGCCAACATGAGCCATGAACTCCGCACACCCCTGAACGGAATTCTAGGATACTCTCAAATTATGGAACGCGATAAAACTACCACTCCTAAACAAAAAGATGCTATCCACATTATTCACCAGTGTGGTTCGCACTTACTCACGCTAATTAACGATATTTTAGACATTTCTAAAATTGAAGCCCGTAAAATGGAACTTTACAGTTCAAATTTTAATTTTTCTTCTTTTTTGATCGGGGTTTTGGAAATGTGCCACATCCGAGCTGAACAAAAAGAAATTACGTTTAATTATCAAGTCTTAAATCAACTTCCTAACGCTGTCAATGCTGATGAAAAACGACTGCGCCAAGTTTTGATTAACCTTTTGGGCAATGCTATTAAATTTACAGAAAAAGGTGGTGTTATTTTTAAGGTAGGCGTAATAGGTGAGGGGGAAGACTCCGACCAATCACAACTTACTAAAATTCGTTTCCATATCCAAGATACGGGGATTGGAATGGCACCAGAACAGTTAGAAAAAATATTTTTACCGTTTGAACAAGTCGGAAATAGCCAGCAGAAGGCAGAAGGCACTGGGTTAGGATTAGCGATCGCACAGAAAATTGTTCAACTGATGGGAGGCGAAATAAAAGTCGAAAGTATACTCGGTCAAGGCAGCATTTTTTACTTTGATTTAGAGTTGACTCAATCATCGGAATATATTGAGTACACTTCGAGAGAGAATTCAATCAATTTAACGGGATTTAAAGGAAATAAAAATAAGATCATGATAGTAGATGATCGATTTGAAAATCGAGGTTTTCTTATAAATCTTTTAGAGCCACTAGGTTTTCAAATCATGGAAGCTTGTGATGGAAAAGAGGGCTTAGATAAAGCTGCTGAGTTTAAACCTGATCTGATTATCACAGACTTAGTGATGCCAGTAATGGATGGATTTGAAATGTCGAGGCGCTTCCGAAAGTCATCAGAGTTTAAGGATGTAATATTGATAGCATCCAGCGCCAGCGTGTTTGAATTCGATCGGCAAAATAGCCAAGAAGCAGGTTGTAACGAGTTCCTATCAAAGCCTATCCAAGTAGAAGAATTGTTAGAAGTATTAAAGATTTACTTACAAATAGAATGGATTTACGAGCAACCTGCGGATTTGGCGATCGCACAGCAGGAAGGTTTCACTGATTTATTAAACGTTCAGAGTGATGAGCTTATGATACCGCCATCAGCAGAGCTGGTAGCGCTGTTTAATGCAGCTCGGATCGGCGATATTGAAGTGGTTGAGCAGGAAGCCAATAGACTCAAGCAGATAGACGGCAACTATATACCATTTGCTAATAAAATCTTGCAATTTGCCAAAAATTTTGAAGAAAAAGAACTACTAGCTTTTGTAAAAAAACATTTGGGCTAATAAAATGGTTAACAAAAAAGACAATGTAATTTTAATTGTTGACGATAACCCGAATAACCTAAAACTTCTGTTCGATTTTTTGAAGGAGTCAGGCTTCAAGGTTTTAGTAGCTAAGGATGGGGAAAGTGCTATTGATAAGCTACAACAAGTTTTGCCAGATATCATATTGTTAGATGTGATGATGCCGGGGATAGATGGGTTTGAAACCTGCTACCGCTTAAAAGCATCGGTGGCCACGAAAGATATCCCTGTGATTTTTATGACAGCTCTTACGGATCGCGTGGATAAGGTGAAAGGTCTGTCACTGGGGGCAGTAGATTATATTACCAAACCCTTTCAGCAAGAAGAGGTCCTAGCCCGCGTGCAAATACACCTGAGACTGCGAAATTTGACCAAGACGCTGGAAGAGCAAAATGTGCTTCTCAAAGAGGAAATTGAAGCGCGAAAAGAGGCGGAAGCGGCCTTGCAGAAACTCACTTCTGAGTTAGAGGAACGGGTGGCTTCTCAAACGGCTGAACTTAGACAAGCCTGCAACGAGCTTGAACAGGCTCAAGTTCAGTTGCTGGAAAGAGAAGAAAAATTAGGACATGATGCTTTTCACGACGCGCTAACGGAGTTGCCTAACCGCGCTTGGTTTATGAATCGGCTGCAACAGGCGATCGACTTGTCGTACAAACGTGAAGATTATTTATATGCGGTGCTATTTATTGACCTAGATCGCTTTAAAGTAGTGAATGATAGCCTCGGACATTTGGTTGGGGATCAATTACTAAAAAGCATTGCTCGTCAACTGCAAGTTTGTTTACGCCATACAGATGCAGTTGCGCGGTTTGGAGGAGATGAATTTGTGATATTGCTGGAAGATATTAAAGATATTGATGAACCAAACAGGGTAGCTGAACGCATCCAAAATCAATTAAGGCAGCCGTTTAATTTGAATAATTATGAAGTATTTACCGATATCAGCATTGGAATTATTGTTAGCACAATGGGTTACGATCGCCCAGAAGACGTACTCAGAGATGCAGATATCGCAATGTATTATGCTAAAGCTCAAGGTAGAGGGCGTTACGAAATTTTCGATCCAGCTATGCAAACTGTTGCGATGACGCGCTTGCAGTTGGAAAACGACTTGAGAAGGGCGATCGCGCTACAAGAATTTTGCGTTCATTACCAGCCAATTGTCTCCCTTTCTACGGGGCAACTGAGTGGCTTTGAAGCTTTGGTGCGCTGGCATCACCCATCTGGCATCCTCTACCCGCCTGCCGAGTTTATCCCTGTGGCTGAAGAAACTGGTTTGATCAATGAACTGGGGTGGTGGGTTTTGCAGGAAGCTTGTCACCAGATTAGTATTTGGCAGCAACAGTTTCCCCAAACACCTCCCTTGGCGATTAATGTCAATCTTTCCCCCGTGCAGCTCAAGCAAGTAAACCTAGTCAATCGAATTGAGGAGATTTTGCAGCAGACTGGCTTTCCAAGTTACTGTTTAAAATTAGAGATTACTGAAAGTTGCATTTTAGAAACAGTATCCAGGGAAGAAAAGATGTTGAAGCAGCTAAAAGCTCTAGGCATTCTGTTGTGTATCGATGACTTTGGCACGGGCTATTCTTCTTTAAGCCGCTTACACGAGTTTCCCATTGATACCTTAAAGATTGACCGCTCTTTTGTGAGCCGCATAGGGTTAGACAACAGCGGCGTAGAAATTATCCAGACAATTGTGACGCTGGCTCGCAGCCGAGGTATGGATATTGTGGCAGAAGGCATAGAAACGCCAACACAGCTACAGAAACTGCGAGAGTTGGGGTGTGAGTTGGGGCAAGGATATTTATTTTCTAGGCCTGTAGACAGCGAAAAGGCAACCGAACTATTAGGCTTAAAAGTAGGGCTAGCAAGCTGGCCTGACATCTAGTTTGCCTCGATAAATTTTATGAAACTCTTGTGGGACAGGCCCAAAAGCCTACTCTCATCATCATGCGAACTCAATTCTGCTGGGAATTAATAGTTAGTTTGGTGGGAATTAATAGTTAGTTTGGGTGGGATTTTTGGTATTTTATGAATTTATAAAATTTACGTCATGCCGGAACGTTAATTTTTAGGAATTCCTAGCGGGTTTACGCTCAGTAACACAGAATTTCCGATATTTTGATTCACTATTGTCTCGGACGATCGACTTTGAGTCGCACTCTTGCAGTGGATGCTGCCCCTTGGGGCGTGCGGAATCGGGGATTGCGAATTTGGTATCAAAAGCTCTCTAACGCCACACTCGCCTTAAATTCAACACAAATCCTGGCAATACGTCTTCCCCGGATAACTCGGCAGGATTGATTAATATTTCTACTTCTACTTGTTGTCGATAAATCTCTACCTGCCGGTTTTGCGGGTCAATCAACCAGCCCAATCTTGCGCCGTTGTCGATGTATTCCCGCATCTTAGTTTGAAGGGTGGAGAGACTATCAGATGCCGAGCGCAATTCTACTACAAAGTCTGGACACAGGGGAACGAAGCCTTGGCGCTGTTTTGGAGTTAGTGCCTCCCAGCGAGTTCGACTCACCCAGGAAGCGTCGGGAGAACGGCGAGCACCATTGGGGAGGATGAATCCAGTAGAAGAGTCAAAACCTTCTCCTAAATCCTCGTGTGCTTCGCACCAGCGATCAACTTGCCCGCTGATGCTGAGATTGCGGCTGCCTGATTCTCCTCCTGTGGGTGGATTCACTATTAATTCTCCTGCGGCGGTTCTCTCTAATCTCAAGTCGGGATTTGCCAATGCTAGGGCCTCGAATTGCTCGCTACTGACAACAATCCCGATCGCGTTTGGCAATTCTATAGATATGGTTTCTGGTTCAGTAAATATTTGTACCATATTCAATTCCAGTTTTTTTTAGATTGAACTCGGCAACAAAAAAAAGTTAAAAGACTCTCGCACGGGGTGGGGCGGGTTTAGGAGATTGTGTGTTTTAGGCAATTATGATCGGTGAACCCGCCCCTACAATTTTTTGACAATCGTGCAATATGTTTGACGCTTTCTACAACTGTCCGAAACCTTTTTTAGGCTTATCTTTTTTCTTTTTCTTCTTCTGCTGGGCACCCATATAGCCACGGGAACCGGGCTGCATTCCGGGGCCGCCCATTCCTGGCATTCCGGGCATTCCGGGTAATCCTCCCATTCCTGTAAAGTTGCCTTGACTCATTTGCTGCATCATAGTACGCATTTTCTGGAAATCGCTAACCAGTTTAGTTACGTCGTTTTCAGCGTAGCCTGCGCCTTTGCCGATGCGGCGGCGGCGGGATGGAGAACTTGCTAAAAGTTCGGGATTGCGGCGTTCTTCAACTGTCATCGAATTAATCATGGCTTCGGTGCGTTTTAGCTGCACTTCTCCCTGCCGCATTTGTTCGTCTGAAAGTTTGTTCATCCCCGGAATCATTTTCATGATGCCGCCGAGGGAACCCATATTTTTTAACAGTCTGGTTTGTTTGAGAAAGTCGGTAAAGTCAAACTTTGCCGTGAGCATTTTCTCTTGCATTTTTTCGGCATCGGCGATGTCGAATTCTTCTTGCGCTTTTTCTACTAGCGTCAAGACATCGCCCATGCCGAGTATTCTCGATGCCATGCGATCGGGATAAAATGGTTGCAAGGCTTCCACTTTTTCGCCGACGCCGACAAATTTAATCGGCGCGCCGGATATTTGCCGCACGGATAAGGCTGCACCGCCGCGGCTGTCACCGTCTAATTTGGTTAAGATTGCGCCGGTAATGCCGATTTGTTCGTGAAAGGTGCGGGTTAAATTGGCTGCTTCTTGGCCGGTCATGGCATCAACAACTAACAGCGTTTCGTGGGGTTGTACTGTTTGTTTGATGCGGCCCAATTCTGCCATCATGTCTTGGTCGATTTGCAGACGGCCTGCTGTATCGACGATGATGGTATCAATGCCGATTTGTTTGCCGTGTTCGATGCCTTGGCGGGCTATTTCTACGGGGTCAATGTCTTTGCCTAATTCAAATACTGGTACGTCGATTTGTTTGCCGAGGGTCAGCAATTGGTCGATCGCGGCTGGTCGATAAATGTCGGTTGCGACTAGCAGTGCGGTACGATTTTGTTTGCGGAGGTGGAGTGCTAGTTTGGCGGTAGCTGTGGTTTTCCCGGTTCCTTGCAAACCTGCCATCAGGATCACTGTGGGCCCGGAGTCTGCGGTGGCGAGAGGTACGTTGGTTTCCCCCATGACGCGCACGAGTTCGTCGTGGACGATTTTAATGAATTGTTGATCGGGACGGACGCCTGAAACGACTTCTGCGCCTTGTGCTTTTGCCGCTACCTCTGAGATGAAGTTTTTGACGACTTGGAGGTTGACATCGGCTTCCAGGAGGGCGCGGCGGACTTCTTTGAGGGCGTCTTGAATGTTGGACTCGGAGATTTTATTCTGTCCGCGCAGTTTTTTCCAGGTGGATTCGAGTCGATCGGCAAGGGCTTCAAACATAGGGCATTGTTGGCTAGTCAGTCTTTTTAATTTTAAGGCTAAATGGGGCTGTTTGGATGCAAGTTTTGGGAAAAGTTGGATGTTTTTATTTTTTAACCGCTGATGAACACGGATTAACGCGCTATGAGTTGGGATCTTTTGTTATATACTTACTGTCTATTAGTGATAATAATGCCTGCGATGATTAACAACGTACTAAAGAGATGAACTAAGGCGATCGGTTCATTGAGAATAAGCCGCGCACCAAGACCGCTAAAGACTGGAATCATGTAGTAAATTAAAGCTGTGCGGGAAGGGCCAATTAGGGCGATCGCCTGATTCCATGCGAGATAGGCCACTACTGAAGAAAGCACTCCAACGTAGAGCAATGCCCTCACGATGGCTGGATTAAAGACAACAGGATGATAAATCCAACATTCAAGGGCATATAAGGGTACTAAGAATAATAGCCCTAAACTAAAAGTACATAAGCTAAAGGTTGTGATGTGCATGGCCGATGGCTTGCGTTTGACTAACATGGTGTAGCCAGCGAAGATTATGGCAGCCAATAGCATATAAATATCGCCAAGGGCGAAAGAAATATTGAGTAATTTTTCTAAAGAACCTCCCGCGAGCAAAAGTATAACGCCGCTGACTGTGATCGCAATTCCCGCGAACCGCGTCAGAAATATAATTTCTCCATAAAAAATTCTAGACATTAGTACGATAAAAATAGGGGAAGAAGCAGCGATTAATGACAAGTTTGTGGCCTGTGTTGTGTGACCTGCAATATAGATTAATGTGTTAAAAGCAGTCACGCCTAAAAACCCCGATACAGCCAAGTATGGCAGATGTTTTTGTACCAATTTCCAGTCTGTAATTGTGGTTTTGATAGCGAATGGTGTCAGAGTTACAACAGCGATCGTCCATCGCCAAAAGGCTAGTCCTACGGGTAGAATATCTTGATTAAAAGCTCTGGCAACAATGAAGTTACCCGCCCATATTAAAGTAGCAACTACTGCTAAAAAATAACCCATTAGTATGAGAGAGTTAGGCTGTGATTTACCTAACTTCTCGCTACTTTTATAATTTTTATTATTCTTCATTATCATTTATGATATCGTTTGGAACTCGCTCGGTATTCGATCGACCTCCAGTATACCTAGCTCATCTGCCAGTGTTAAAACTTCGGCAATATCCATTTTAAGAATTCTGCAAAGTACGGTTGCCTATAGATAGATTGCCCGCTATATGTAGGGACACGGCAGTACCGTGTCCTCCGCAAAACTGCCGTGTCTCGTACCCGGAACTAACTCTATAGCCCGTCTAATTCCCTACAAATAACTAAGCCAAAAACTGGAATTGAGAACCGTTAACTGCCAAAGCAAACGGACTTGCTTGTTCAAATGCACCGATAAGTTCAAAGTTGTCCGTGTTTAAAACTATCCCCACAACTTGTCCGGTAATTATGTTTTCAATTACCATGTCGTTGATAATTCCGTCGTTATCGTAAGCAATCAAATTGTCGTCTTCAAAGAAAAGGTCTAACTCTGTTAAACCGTCCGTCAAACCGATGCGATCGCCCTCGTCAAAGTTAAAATCGGTAACGACATCTGCTCCATTTATACCAAATGCTTCATCGTTGCTTCTGAGGACGAATATGTCACCACCGAGGCCTCCCGTAAGCACGTCAACTCCCCGATCGCCCACCAAGAAATCGTCGCCCTCATTGCCGTCTAAATCGTCGTCTCCTTGCCCTCCCCGCAGGATATCGTTCCCGAACCCTCCGAAGATAAGGTCATTTCCGGCGTCGCCCCTAACTACGTCGTTGCCATCATTTCCATCCAGGAGATCGTCTTCTTTACCGCCGTAAATTATGTCATTTCCGCCGCCACCACCGATAATATCATTGCCGTTATTTCCTAACAGCCGTTCGTTGGAATCCGACGAACCTCCTATAGTATCGTTGCCGTCGAGTCCCCAAACTCCCCAGGGAAAAGACGACAAATTTCCATTCCCTACGTTAATCTCATCGGGTGTAGCGAATGCCAAAAGACGTGGGCCGCCGCCAGCAAATACAGGAAATCCCGTCACATCGCCAATGAGATTGTTAACCGTTAAAGCCATAACTATGTCCTTTCAAAAATCCTGTTAGCTATATTATATATGTTAATTCTTGCATTGCCAAATAGCAAGTTATATTGGAATTTTGGTCGCAAATATCCTTGCTAAGTTAGTGACAAGCAACCTGCTTGCCAATTATTAATTACCAATTACCAATTACCAATTACCAGGGCTGTGATTCATTCAACCCAAACTTGCTATATATCTCGCCTCAGAGTCAAATAGCATTAGTTGCTGACACTATCCGCTACTGTTTACCGCTTATAATGGGTGTTACCCTCCAGGCGGTAAACACGTTAATATCACCTATAACGTCGAGACTGAGAGGTTGTTTGTGAATAAAAGTAAAAGTCCCTGGGCCCATCGTCCGAGAAAAAACCCAGTTTCCGATACCCATACACAAACTTTACAAACAGGATATAAGCTCTTTACAAAGCCATAATCGCCGATCGCTGACATTTTTTGGCAAAATCCACTGCTTTCAGGTGTTTTACTCATGTCTACTCCTAAATCGTCTTCCCATCAAAACAACAACTCCGTAAAATCACTGCCAGCGACAGATATCGTCCCAACAAAGCAAGACAGTAAGAATCTGCCCAGCGAACCAAGTATAGAACAGCTACTGGAAGCTTTGGCGGGCCAAGTACCCAGTCAATCTTCTGAAATTGAACCCTTGAAAACGTGGAAACAAGATTTACAGCGATTGTTTCAATTTCTCGGCGATCGCCGCGTTTTAATCGCAGTAATGCAACCGGGAACTTTTGCCCTGCGGTACGCTAACGCAGCATTTTGCCGCTTGGCCGGTTGGGAGGAAACGTCCTTGGCAACTCAATCTATCAACGGTTTGTTTGCAGAAACCGACATCACTCTGCTGGAACTGTTCGAGGATTGGGGCGGCAAAACAGCAGAACAATTGTACCGCCGCCATCTTTTGCACTGGGTATTTAAGCAATATTATCAAATTGACATTGATGGTTTGCGGGTGCTAGAAGAACCTGTCACTGCGAGTGTAAAAAACCCCAAACACCGAGAGCCCAGATTTATAGAATTTTGGCTGGGTTCGGAACAGTTAAAAACTACTCGAATCGACTCAAAAATAGATGAATTCGCAGATATTTCTTTAAGATTAATGCCTGTTGCGGAACGGGAAGCTTGGCTGATGCAGCCGAATCAACTGGAAAATTTAGCCGATCGATTGCAGTTGGATAATTACCGCGTAGAAGGCTTGCTGTTGCTAGAAGGTTTTGATGTCACTGTGCAGGAGCAAATTCGCCGACTGACTCAGTTATTGATCGATCAAGATTCGATGCTGCGGCCAGACAAATTTGAGAAAATTGATCGGTGTTTGCGATCGCTTTTTAATGCTGACGGCACTTTGCTGCTGCGGCCCGACGGCGAACAGGTACAGCTATTAGTTGCAAAAGACGGCCAACATTTGCAGCCAATTCTTTATTCAATGAATTCTTTAGAAGCTTCTCACTTTTTGAAGGCCACAGCAGCAAATCAAGTTTGGAACGTGCCAGACTTGCGTAGGGAGTGCGAAACCGAGTGCGATCGAACTTTGCGGAGAATGGGAACTCGATCGATGCTGCTGGTGCCCCTGGTAGTCAAATCCGTCACCCGTGAGGGGTGCGGGGTGCGGATTTTGGGTGTTGTGGGGCTGTTGTGCGATCGGCCAAACCACTTCAACGGCATTGACACTCAACACGCCCAAGAACTCATTCCCGCCTTCATTGCAGCCCTGCGGCAAGCCATCCAAGAACGGTTTACCCACATTCACAACATCCACCCCGCAGTCGAATGGCGGTTCGCCCAAGAAGCAGAAAGGCGAAGTTGGGGACTACCTGCTGAAACAATCGTATTTGCTGATGTTCATCCGCTGTACGGAATTTCGGACATTCGCGGTTCTAGCGACGAAAGAAACCGAGCCATTCAAACTGATTTGCTCGAACAATTCCGCTTAGGTTTAGTCATAGCTGATGCCGTTTGCGAAACACAAATTACCCACCTCGGCGAGCAACTGCGGCTCGACTTGCTCGACTACATCCAGCATTTAAAACAAAAAGTAACAGTCGATATGGAGGTGCGAGCCGCCGAGTATTTAAACGAGCATTTAGAAGTATATTTTGACTATTTTGTGCAGTGCGGGCCCAAGGTTCAGGCAGCCGTTGAAGCTTACCAAGCAGCCTGTGAAAACGAACATAACTGCGTTTACAGCGATCGCAACCGCTACGACCAAATGCTGAACTTAATCAGCACCAAACTCCAGGAAACCTGGGCCCGCTGGCAAGAAAAAATGCAGCAAATTCTCCCCCACTACTGCGACATCGAATGCACCGACGGCATCGATCACATGATTTATGTAGGAAAATCGATCGATCCCAAATTTAGCCAGTTTCACCTGCACAGTTTGCGGTACGAACAACTGCGAGCTATTTGCGATTGTGGCCGCACAGTTTTTCGCCTACAAGCCGAGTCTCAAATCAATATGGAACTCGCACATTTAGTCTTAGTGCAGAATACCACGATCGACATTTTTCACAACGAAAACACCGAAAAAATGTTTGATGTCAAAGGCACTCGCGACATTCGCTACGAACTTGTGAAAAAGCGGATCGAAAAAGCCGTTGACAAAGACGCACAAGAGCGAATTACCCAGTCGGGAATGTTGACTGTTGTTTATTCCACGGAGGAAGAGTGGGAAGAATATCAGCAATACTTGCGCTACTTGTCTCGCGAAGGTTGGGTAGAGCCAAAAGTTCAGACTGGCATGGTAGAATCACAACAAGGAGTTAGCGGTTTAAAATTCGCCCGCGTGCGTATTCTGCCTGACCCGGAATCTATTTCTACTATCTGTGAAGTTACAGTAGTCAGCGATTGAGAACCTGTTCAATTGCCTATTTGAGACCCAGTGCGATCGCTCCCATCTCCGGCTGTTTTAGGCCCAGTGCGATCGCTCCCATCCCCCTGAAAAACTTTGCAGCCAAAGCATTCGGGACTCACACACAAGACCAATATTACATTTTAAATGTTGGTTGACACAAATGATCAAGCCCACATTTTCACTTAGTTTATATTCCGTGTGATTGGAAATCGCCAAATACACGATCAAAATCACACTTAATTTAGATTAAGTAGTGTTAACCTAATGATAATTAGCTCCTGTAATTTATAAGTTAAGTTATGTTAAACTTATCAGAATACCAAATAAATTCTACTCTGCACGAAGGCGTCGAAACAATCATCTATCGCGGACAAACACCGAGAAAAGCGGCACCAGAAATTCTGAAAGTCCTCAAAGCCGAATATCCCACCCTCGAAGCCATTACCAGGCTCAAACACGAATATCAAATCCGCCAAAATTTAGACAGCGAACAAATCGTCAAAGCCATCAGTATCGAAACATTCGACCACCGATTAGGCATCGTTTTAGAAGACTTTGGCGGCGAATCCCTCGCAAAACTGCTGGAAAGAGAAACCTTGAGCCTGCAAGCCAAGTTACACATCGCCATCCAAATAGTCAAAGCCTTACAATACCTGCATTTTCATCACATTATTCACAAAGACATCAAACCCAGCAACATCATAATTAACTCGCAAACAAAACAAGTAAAAATCACCGACTTCGGCATTGCTACAAAACTCAACAAAGAAAATCCGCAATTTAACAATCCCAACTCAGTCGAAGGCACATTAGCCTATATGTCACCCGAACAAACCGGGAGAATGAACCGCACCCTCGACTACCGCACAGACTTTTATTCCCTTGGTATCACATTATATGAAATGCTGGCAGGAAAATTGCCTTTCTGCAGCAACGACCCCTTAGAAGTAGTTTATAGCCACATTGCAGTTCAACCAATATATCCCCATCAAACCAATTCAGAAATACCTGTCGCCATCTCAGAGATAGTGATGAAATTAATGGCAAAGAATGCCGAAGATAGATATCAAAGTGCTGCCGGATTGTTAGCCGACTTAGAAATTTCTTTGGATCAGTTAGAAACCACCGGACAAATTGCCGACTTCATCCCCGGACGCTTAGATATTCTCAGCCAATTGTTAATCCCCCAAAAATTGTATGGTAGAGAACAACAAGTCAACGAACTATTAGCAGCATTTGAACGTGTAGGGGCGGGTTCACCCAAATCTTTGCAACCCAACCTAAATACAGAAAAATCCGCCCGCCCCAATGCAGAAACCCTTTCAGTCGCATCTTTTCCACCAAACCAAAATACAGAAAAATTCGCCCATTGCCAAAGCGAACTAATGCTAGTATCAGGCTACTCAGGCATCGGTAAATCAGCCGTAGTCAACGAAGTTAGCAAACCAATTACCAGGTCAAAAGGTTACTTCATCAGCGGCAAATTTGACCAACTAAAACGCAACATTCCTTATGCCTCATTAATCCAAGCATTTAACTCCTTGCTGCGACAATTGCTAACAGAAAGTGCTGTTTCCTTAGAAATATGGCGCACTAAAATTTTAACAGCAGTGGGAACAGACGGCCAAGTAATTGCCGACGTAATTCCAAAAGTTGAATTAATCATCGGCAAGCAGCCAGAAGTCCCAGAACTCGCCCCTGTAGAATCCCAAAATCGATTCAATCGGGTATTCAAAGAATTTATTCGCGTTTTCGCCCAAAAAGAACACCCCCTAGTTATCTTTTTAGACGATTTGCAGTGGGCCGATTCAGCAACATTAAAGTTGATGCAAATACTGATCACTGACCCTGACCAAGAATATTTGTTGCTAATCGGTGCCTATCGAGACAATGAAGTTAGTCCGACCCACCCCTTAATTCAGACTGTAGAAGAAATTGAAAAAACTGGTACAATAGTCAACAATATCGTGTTGCAACCGCTAGATTTAGCAAATGTGACGGAATTAGTCACTGAAACACTTAACACTTGCAAAGAAAAAGTAACAAATCTAGCCGAGTTAATCTGGAATAAAACGGGCGGCAATCCTTTTTTCTTGACCCAATTACTCCAAGCACTTTATCAAGACTCTCTTTTGAAATTTGAATTTAATCACATTATAAATGAGGGAAGTCAAGGTGGCTGGTATTGGAGTATCGATGAAATCCAAGCCATTGGAATCACCGATAAAAGTGTGGTGGAACTGGTAGCTTCTCGCATTGAAAAGCTGCCCACAGCCACGCAAGAAGTGTTGAAGCTAGCAGCTTGCGTGGGAGATAAATTTGCTTTAGATGTGCTGTCACTTGTTAGCGAAAAGTCAGCTAATACTACAGCAACTGAACTTTATTCAGCTTTGCAATCCGGGTTAATTCTGCCATTGAGCGATGCTTATCGCATTCCTTTAGTTTTCGATCGAGCCGAATCAATCAATCTCAAGTTAGACACTTCGCGGGTTAGTTACAAATTTTTGCACGATCGCGTTCAGCAAGCCGCATATTCGCTAATTCCCGAAGACCAAAAGCAATCCACCCATTTAAAAATCGGTCAATTACTGTTACAGAATACTCCACCCGACAAGCTAGAAGAAAACATCTTTGATATCGTCAATCAGTTGAATGTCGGAATTGACACGATTAGCCAACACTCGGAAAAAACTCAGTTGGCACAATTAAATTTAACTGCTGGACGCAAGGCAAAAGCTGCTGCTGCGTATGAAGCTGCTGTTAGGTATTTGCGGGTTGCTATGGAATTATTGCCAGCGGATTCTTGGCAAAGTCACTATGACTTAACGTTAGCCATTTACGAGTCAACTGCAGAAGCTGAATACTTAAATACCAACTATGAGAATTCAAAAAAATTGGTTGATATTGTAGTCCAAAAAGCTAAAAGCTTACTGGAAAAAGTGAATGTTTATCAACTTCAAATTCAGTCTTATAACGCTCAGACTAGACTTGTAGAAGCCCTCAATACAGGACTGGAAGTGCTGAAGCTGTTAGGTATTTCTTTTCCTCAAAATCCCCACGCGCTAAATATTGTGGCGGCACTGAGTAATACTAAACTGAGCTTGGGATTCAAACGAATTGAGGATTTAGCTAACTTGCCAGAAATGATTGATCCCGAAAAACAAGCAGCCATGCGGATTTTATCAGGGATTCTCAGCAGTGCTCTTCAGGGCAAACCCCGCCTGGTACCGCTAGTGGCATCTAGGATGGTCAAGCTGTGCATTAAATATGGTAATTCGCCTTATGCGAGTAATGCCTACGTTTTTTATGGCGTAGTTATGTACAAGCTAGGGGACAGTAGTTCGGCATACCAATTCGGTCAACTGGCAATTAGGCTGTTAGACAAATTTCCCTCCCGTTCAATCAAAAGTAGAGTTTATACAGTCTTTGGTTCTTTTATTAACCACTGGAAAGCCTCTGTCAAGTCAGGGTTAGGCGATCTCAAAGAAGGTTTTCAAGCTGGAATAGAAAGTGGAGAGTTGGAATATGCTGGTTATTCTATAGGTGAATATTGCCTAAAAAAACTGTCGATTGGAGAGCCTCTAGATTTGGTGGAGCAGGAGACTGGTAAATATATGAAACTAATGCAGCAATCTCAACTTGAAATGGCGGTACAGTATATAAGTATAGGGAGGCAGACAGCCCTAAATTTGCGCGGTCAATCTGTCGAACCCTGCCATTTAGTCGGCGATAACTTTAATGAATTAAAAACGCTCCCCGTTTTAATAGAATCTAAAAACTTTTTTTTAGTTAGTTTGGTTTATAATGCCAAAACTCAGCTTAATTTTATTTTCAGAAACTACGCGCAAGCCTTGGAAGCTTCAAGGTTATTTGAGAAATATGAAGAAGTCGCAGCCGGAATTTATGTAGTTTCCCTGAATAATTTTTACTCCTCTCTCAGTCTGCTCGCTTTGTATCCCCAAGCTGACAAAGGGGAGCAAAAGCCATATCTAAAAAAAATTGTACAAAACCAAAAAAAGATGAAAAAATGTGCCGTTGATGCTCCGATGAATTATCAACACAAATACGACTTGGTAGCAGCGGAAACAGCGCGAGTTTTAGGGCAAAATACTGAAGCAATGGAATTGTACGATCGCGCAATTGATGGAGCAGCCAAAAACGGTTACATTCAAGAGGAAGCATTAGCCTATGAATTAGCAGGAGAATTTTATCAAGCTTTGGGTAAAGAGATAGTTTCGCAAGCATATCTGACTAAAGCTTATTATGGATATATCCATTGGGGAGCCATAGCTAAAGTTAAACACTTAGAATCAACACATCCTTTCTTAGCAGCACAGACGCGCACAATTCAAACCCCAACCCTAGATGTCACCCGCACTGCCACCGGAAATACTACCAGTAGTAGTTTAGGCGATTTCTTAGACTTAGCTACTTTTATTAAGTCGGCGCAAGCCATTAACGGTGAAATTGTTCTAGAAAAATTGTTGACCAAATTAATCAAAATTATTTTAGAAAATGCGGCGGCTCAAAAAGTAGTGCTGCTGCTGCTGAAAAACGATATTCTCTGCATAGAAGCTACTGGGAATTTTGCGGAGGATAAAGTGACAATTTTACAGTCTATTCCCGTAGAAAATTATCAAGATATTCCCCTGTCTGTGATTAATTATGTATACAGCAGTCAAAAGCATCTGGTTTTAGACAATGCGACTGTCGCCGAACCTTTTAATGTAGATACCTACATTCAGAAATATCAACCCAAATCAATTCTCTGTTTGCCGATTATTTATCAATCTCAGCGGCGCGGAATAATTTATCTAGAAAATGCTTTGACGGTAGGAGCTTTTACAGCAGAGAGAGTAGAAGTATTCAAAGTGTTAATTTCTCAAGTTGCTATTGCTGTAGAGAATGCTGGTTTGTACGCGCGCGAGAAAGAAAAATCTCAACAGTTAGAAAAATCTTTCAATGAATTGCAACAGGCGCAACTGCAACTGATTCAAAGCGAAAAAATGTCTGCTCTCGGCAACTTGATTGCAGGGGTTGCTCACGAAATTAACAATCCGCTTGGTTTTATTGCGGGCAATCTTGATGCTGCTGCTGAGGCGAGCTTAGATTTGATTGATTGCTTACAACTTTACCAAGAAAAATTTCCTAATCCAGGAAATGAGTTAGAAGATAAAGCATCGGAGATTGATTTAGAATATTTGATCGAAGATTTGCCGAAAATGCTTTTATCTATGAAATCAGGTACAGAACGCATCCGCAATATTAGCAAGTCTTTGCGGACTTTTTCCCGCGCTGACAGTGCGAATAAAGTATTAGCAAATATTCATGAGGGCATCGACAGCACTTTGATGATTTTACAGTATCGTCTGAAAGCTAAAGATACTCGCCCCGCGATTAAAGTTATCAAAGAATACGGAGATATCCCGCCAGTTAAATGTTATTTTGGGCAACTGAATCAGGTATTTATGAATTTGCTGGCAAATGCGATCGAGTGTTTTGACGAATTCAATCAGGGTCGCACTTACGCAGAAATTGAAGCTTTACCGAATACGATCGCCATTATCACTCAACTCTCGGAGGATAACAACAGCGTGGTGATTACAATCAAAGATAACGGTCAAGGGATGTCATCGGAGCTCAAGTCGAAAATATTTGACCATCTATTTACTACCAAAGGAGTAGGGAAAGGTACGGGTTTGGGGTTGTCTATCAGCCGCCAAATTGTGGAAGAAACCCATGGCGGTAAACTAACTTGTGAATCAGTGCTGGGAGAAGGTTCGGAATTTGCGATCGCCCTTCCCGTGAATTAAGATTATGGAACTATGGCGTGTTTTAAAACCCGGAGATCCCCCCTAACCCCCCTTAATAAGGGGGGGACAAGAGTATCCTCAAAGTCAACCCCTACTCCCCTTTTTAAGGGGGATTTAGGGGGATCGAGACTCGGCTAAAAACGGCACAACACATATATGAAAATTTGTCAATGCCTAATTATTTCTGAAAAAGTCCGCTGTTCACAGTCTACATTCGGCAGTATGCAGTTACATTATTAGCTAAATGTAATAACTATATTTGATAGGAGTTTTTCGAGTGAACGCTGCCGAACAAGCCAAAAATATAGAAGTTGCCAGCAAAATTGCTGCGGTTGTTAATTTATTCAAGTCCGAATTCCCGGATGCAAAAGTCGATTTGAAACCTTGGATGAATGACGAGGATACCAGAGAACTTGTAGATCCAGATTCGATCGACATTGGCTTCCATTTTCCCGGTAGAAGTCGCTTGCTACAAAGCCGCAGTATTTTGATTCAAATCCGATTTTACCAAGATCCGGTGGAAGGATATCGGCGGGCGATCGGGGTTGAGGCCGCCGGTTACGATCATAGCGGTCAGCAGTGGCACTTTTCTACTGTGGAAAATTGGAATTTTCTCGGTCTAACCGAACCTGCGGTGGAGTCGGCGCAAAAACTCAAAGACTTTTGCCAGCAGATATTCGATTTGTTTAATCAATCTTTTTGAGGAATTCAGTTTTCACGGCTCTCCTGTTTGTAGTAAGGACTTTAGTCTTTGCTATTATCGCAATTGTCGATCGACCTACAGCCAACCGCATAAACAGATTTGTACGTTGTCGATCGCTTGCCAAACAAAGTATAGCGGTTATCGCGGACTTGTTCGTACACGCGATCGCCCATCCACTTCATCCCCGGCATTGCCCGGTAAGCAGCCACAAACACCTCGCCAGCAGGAAGTATCCGCCCGATTTCCTCCGCCGCATCGCTGCCCTGCCAGCGCCGTTCCGGGGTGTTGCTATCTATCAAAATCATCCCCATTTCGCAGTCTTCAGACGTAATCCCAAAGCGATTTAATTGCTCTAAATCTTGCATGGAAATATACTCAAAATTCTGGCCTTTATCTAAATTTTCTAGTAACTGCACCAAGGTGACACAGAGATTGCAATTGCCGTCGTAAATTACGTTATATTTCATTAGTTGACTGTTGACTGTTGACTGTTGACTACTGACTACTGACTACTGACTATTCCCCACAGGAATCTCGATCGCAAATTCCGTGCCTTGACCCGGTGCGGAATGGCATTTAAGCTGCCCGCCGTGTTTTTCCACCACAATTTGATAGCTAATCGACAGCCCCAAACCAGTACCTTTACCAGGTTCTTTCGTAGTAAAAAACGGATCGAATAGCCTTTCGTGAACATCTATCGGAATCCCCGGGCCGTTGTCAGCAATCCGAATCACAATATGAGAAGGATGCCGACTCGAAGCATCAGAATCTGCTGTTTCTGCCTGCATCACAGCATCCTGTTCATATTTTACATCCGTACAAATCCGCAGCGTCGGCGAAGGACAATAAGGAATAGGCCCCTGTTCCCCCTCCGCCCAATGTCCAGTCTCCATTGCCTCTTCCAAAGCATCAATTGCATTGCCAATAATATTCATAAAAACCTGATTCAACTGTCCTGCATAACACTGTACGCGGGGCAAATTGCCGAACTCTTTAAGCAGCACAATTTTTGGATGTCCTGCAGTTTCTTTAAACCTGTGCTGCAAAATCAACAAAGTGCTTTCAATCCCTTCGTGAATGTCAACCTGTTTTTGTTCCGCTTCATCCAAACGCGAAAAATTCTTCAGTGACAGCACTATTTGGCGAATTCGCTCGGCTCCCATTTTCATCGAATTTAACAGCTTCGGCAGATCTCTGAGCAGAAAATTCAAATCGATATCATTTATCTCTTGTTCAATTGCCCGTGTTGGGTGCGGGTATTCCTGCTGGTAAAGTTGCAGCATTTTTAGCAAGTCTTTAAAGTAATCGTCAGCGTGCATGACGTTGCCGTAAATAAAGCTAACTGGATTGTTGATTTCGTGAGCAACTCCAGCGACTAATTGCCCCAAACTTACCATTTTTTCATTTTGAACCATCATGCTTTGAGTTTTATGCACGTCCCGCAGGGCTTTTGCCAATTCTTGATTTTTAGTCCTCAATTGACTTTCGGAAAGCTGCACCGCTTCTTCGGCGTGTTTGCGATTGGTAATATCTTTGCGAATTGCTACATATTGATGGGGTTCTCCGCTGGTATTTAAGCAAGGTACAATCGTAGTATCCAACCAGAATAATGTGCCGTCTTTAGCTTGATTTTTCATTTCTCCCCGCCAAACCTTTCCCTGGCGGATGGTTGACCAAAGTTTCTTGAAAAAATCTGCTGGGTGATAGCCAGAATTGACAAGTCTGTGGGTTTTGCCAATCAGTTCTTCTCGGGAATATTTAAATTGTTCGCAAAATTGATCGTTGACATAGGTAATCATTCCGAATTCGTCGGTATTCGAGACAATTGCCGATTGATCCAAAGCAAATTTTTCAAATTCCAACTCTTGAAGAGTTTGGCGCAATTCTGCTTCGGCTTGTTTGCGATCGCTAATATCGGTAATCATCCGCAAAACACCTGAAAATTCGCCCTCAGCGTCGAACATCGGCGTCGCCGAGACGATCGCCCACAAGTGAGATCCGTCTTTGCGAGTAAACTTAAAATCGTGGCGTTCACGAAGGCCTTGCCGCCTGCGCTGGACATAACTTTCAGCTATTTCCCTAGACTCGCAGTCGATAAACTCAAATAGCGATCGCCCCACCATTTCCTCCACAGTATACCCCAGCATTTCGCCCATCCGAGAGTTAGCAAAAGTCGTGATACTTTCGCTGTCAAACATCCAAACGCCCTCCGAAGCCGTCTCGACAATGCAGCGGTAATAATTCTCCCTCTCCCTGAGTGTTTCCTCTGCTTGCTTGCGATCCGTAATATCAGTTTGCACCGCAATAAAACCTTCGAGTTCCCCATTTTCGTGATAAATGGGGGCGATCGAAAGTGCCACCCAATAACCCTTTCCCTCCTTTTTGTAATTGTAAATTTCCTGATTAAACGGCACACCTGCAGCCAAAGCCGATCGCAGTTTAGCAATAGTTCGCGGGTCTGTTTGAGGGCCTTGCAGTACATCACCCGGTTTTTTTCCATGTATTTCTGCCAGCACATAACCACTAATCCGAGTAAATCCTTCATTCACCCATTCAATGCAGCCTTGAGCATCAGTAATAATCACACCATTTTGCGTTTTTTGAGCTACAATAGCCAAACGCGACAATTCGGTTTCATTTTTTTTTCTTTCCGTAATATCTTCAGCAATACCCAGAATGTACTTAGGCGCGCCCGAATCGTCAAATAAAGGAACTTTTTTCGTGTGCAAAATCCGCTTTCCCCGATGGGGAAGTTGGATAGTTTCTTCAGGCAAATCGACGCCTTTTCTCGTTGCCAACACTTCTAAATCTTGTGCTTGCAAGTAATTTGCCTCCTCTGAATTCAACAAGTCAGCAGCATTGTTTAAGAGCACTTCATCCCTGGAATAGCCAAACAATTCTTCGCTAGCAGTATTCCAATAAATAAATTTTTGCTCGACAGCATCTTTAATAAAGACACTAATCGGCAGATTTTGCAGTACCGCATTCAGAAACTCTTGAGTGTTTCGCAGGTTTTCCTCAGCTCGCTTTCGTTCAGTAATATCCAAAATCACTCCGTCGAGATAAACAACCCGACACAGAGAATTTGCGATCGGCGAAACCGGCGAAACCGGCGAAACCACAGCCGACAAAAAGTCCTCAAGTTCCTCTTGTCCCTCTTGTTTTCCTCTAGCCTCTTCCGCCTCGCAGCAAACAGCTTTGCCTTTTTCGTAAACCCAGCTAATTTCGCCGTCAGCCCGGACAATCCGGTATTCAAGGATGTACGAAGTTCTGGTTGCTACACTTTTTTTGACAGTAGCATCCACATTTTTGCGGTCTTGAGGATGGATAATGCTGGAAAAAGAACGGACGCGATCGTTGATAAAATCAGAAGAGGGATAGCCTGATATTTCTTGAACCGTCTCGCTCAAAAACGCCATTGTCCGTGTTAATTCCTCGTCGTCCGTATACTCGCAGGTACAGCGGTAGACAGCACCGGGAATATTAGCTACTAAATTTTTATATTTTTCTTCGCTTTTTAACAAAGATGAGCCGTCTTCGTTATTGTGATCGCCGTTCTTAAATTTAGAAGAATTCGAGGAAATTTGCATGATTTTTTCACTTGTGAGTGCGGGGGCAAGTGTTACAGTAGATGACCCTATAAAAAGTGAATTAAATTTGCGAAATAATTCGTTATAAACTAATATAGTACAAAATTAGTTCTACGAACATTCAGAAAATTTGAGGGTGGCTAATAGGTAGAGCTAATCAAGGCTAGAGATAGAGAAAACAGTTCGGCAACGGATTTAACGCATTTAACGCATTTAACGGATGGATCTTGAGGATCGAGGGAAACAGGGAAGATTTTCCCACTCTCCCCCTCTCCCCATTTCTCCCACTCCCACTCCCACTCCCCCACTCCCTCACTCCCCCACTCTCGTTACAATAAGATAAGTTTCCTTGCTACCGATCGCCCCTCAAACAAAACACCATGACTCAACAACAACCCCGGATTTGCATTCTCGGCGGAGGCTTCGGCGGACTCTACACAGCCCTGCGCTTGAGTCAGTTACCCTTCTCCAAAACCGAAAAACCAGAAATTGTCCTAGTTGACCGCCGCGATCGATTTTTGTTCGTTCCCCTGCTGTACGAACTCCTGACCGACGAACTCCAAACCTGGGAAATTGCCCCACCGTTTGCCGAACTCTTGCAGAACACAGGTGTGCGCTTTTGTCAGGGTACTGTCTCCGGCATCGATGTGGAGGAAAAGCGAGTGCAGTTGCACGACGGGCCAGAAATTCCGTGCGATCGCCTGGTTTTAGCTTTAGGCGGCGAAACCCCTCTAGATATGGTCAAGGGTGCGGTTGAATATGCTTACTCTTTTCGCACTCTCGACGACGCCTACCGCTTAGAAGAAAGATTGCGGTTTTTAGAAGCCAGCAACACCGATAAAATTCGGGTTGCGATCGTCGGCGCCGGTTATTCAGGAGTAGAATTAGCTTGTAAATTAGCCGATCGACTCGGAGAAAAAGGTCGCGTGCGGTTAGTCGAGCAAAGCGACATGATTCTGCGGACATCACCGGAGTTTAACCGCGAAGCCGCCAGCCAAGCTTTAGAAAAACGGAAAGTGTGGATCGACTTAGAAACAGAAGTAGAGGCGATCGAAGCGGACACAATATCCTTACTTTACAAAGGACAATTAGATGTTCTCCCCGTAGACATAGTTCTGTGGACAGTAGGAACTCAAGTTAGTCAAGCAGTGCGATCGCTACCCCTCAAACAAAACCGCCGCGGTCAATTAACAGTCAATCCGACAATGCAAATTATCGACCATCCAGATATATTTGCCTTGGGAGACTTAGCTGAATGTCACGATGCAACGGGTCAAAAAGTCCCCGGAACAGCCCAAACAGCCTTCCAGCAAGCTGACTACACCGCCTGGAACATTTGGGCATCCCTCACCGGCCGCCCATTACTTCCTTTCCGCTATCAGCCGCTAGGAGAAATGATGACATTAGGAATTGACAACGCCACCCTGGCAGGTTTAGGAATTAAACTCGACGGACAACTAGCCCACATTGCTCGCCGCTTAGCTTATCTCTATCGGATGCCAACATTTGATCATCAGTTAAAAGTTGGTTTCAATTGGATTAGCAAGCCGATTCAGGATTTGCTTAAAAGTTAGTTAATTGTTGACTATTAACTGTTAACCGTTGACGGTTGATTGTTGATGGTAAAACTTATGATGGCGGTTCCGAAACCGGGTTTTTCACGAAAATACTTCACTACTACCCGCATATTTGGTAAAAACCTGGTTTTTTCTGTCGGAGTGTAGATTCAGAGAATATTACGCACGCAAAAAGATGCCAACTTCCACATTTCAACAGCCCAAAACTGAACTTCCACCGTTGATAGAGCGGGAAATTCTCTTCGGAAATCCCGAAAAAACTAGCCCCCGACTTTCACCCGACGGCAAGTATCTTGCCTACATTGCACCAGATGAAAACAACGTTTTGCAAGTGCAATTGCGTACCGTCGGTCAAGCAGACGATCGCCAACTGACAGCAGATAAAAAACGAGGCATCCGCATCTTTTACTGGACTTACAGCGGCGAAGAGCTAATTTATCTCCAAGATGCTGAGGGTGATGAAAACTGGCATTTATTCTCAGTCAATATCCAGTCAAATCTGGTTCGCGACTTGACACCATTTCAAGGCGTTCAAGCTCAGACGATCGCCTTTGACCGCAAATTCCCCAATGAAATATTAGTGGGAATGAACATCCGCGATCGCAGCAAACACGACGTTTACCGCATCAACCTCAAAAATGGTGCCGTTGAATTTGACACCGACAATCCAGGTAACGTCGTCCGTTGGATTGCTGACGCCCAATTCCAAGTGCGGGCGGCCACAGCCACCACTGCCGACGGTGGCTCAGAATTGGTGTTTCGGGAAACTGCCGACAAGTCTTGGGAAAGCCTGCGAAGGTGGGGGCCCGATGAGGAAGGTGGTGCCCTCATGTTCTCAGAAAACGGCAAAATTCTTTACATCATCGGCAATCATGATGCTAACGCCGAACGTTTGATCGCATTAGACTTAGAAACTAAACAAGAAACCGATCTCGCCTCTGACCCAGAATACGATGTCGGCAACATTGTCGGACACCCCACCAAGCGAGAGATTCAGGCGGTTTCCTTCTACAAGGACAAGCAAGAGTGGCAGATTTTAGACCAAAGTATAGCAGATGATTTTGAGGCGATCGGCAAATTTCGCCCCGGCGAATTCGACCTTACCAGCCGCAACCTCGCCGATACCACTTGGCTAATCGCTTACAGGACAGACGACGGCCCAGTTTACTACTATGTGTACGATCGCGCCTCCAAAACCTTCACCTTTCTGTTTAGCAACCAACCCAAACTCGAAGGGCTACCGCTATCATCAATGGAACCCATTTCTTACACGGCAAGAGATGGTTTAACCATTCACGGCTACCTGACAAAACCGGTTGGTGTCTCAACACCCGTACCGACAGTCTTGCTAGTTCACGGTGGCCCCTGGGCACGCGATACCTGGGGTTACAATCCACAAGCCCAATGGCTGGCCAACCGAGGTTACGCCGTTTTGCAAATCAATTTTCGCGGTTCCACCGGCTACGGCAAAGCCTTTCTCAATGCCGGCAATCGCGAATGGGCCGCTAAGATGCACGACGACTTGCTAGATGGAGTTAATTGGCTGGTAGAAACAGGAATTTCCCAACCCGATAAAATTGCGATTATGGGTGGTTCCTACGGCGGTTATGCTGCCTTAGTGGGATTGACTTTTAGTCCCGATGTTTTTGCCTGCGCCGTCGATATTGTCGGGCCCAGCAATTTGATTACACTGCTGCAAACTATTCCCCCTTACTGGGAACCGAGAAAAGCAAGTCTGTATCACCGCGTGGGCAATTTGGAAACAGAACCAGAGTTTCTGAAATCGATCTCGCCTTTATCTTTTGTCGATCGCATCCAGAAACCTTTACTAATCGCCCAAGGTGCCAACGACCCGCGAGTCAAAGAAGCAGAAAGCGAGCAAATTGTCAATGCCATGAAGCAAGCTGGCAAACCTGTAGAATACGTGCTTTATACAGACGAAGGACACGGATTTGCGCGGCCGGAAAATCGCCTGCACTTTTATGCGATCGCCGAAGAATTCCTAGCCAAATATTTAGGAGGCAGATTTGAACCGGCGGGCAACATTGCCAATCATTCTGGTTTAGTGAATCCACAAACAACTCATTAGAAGGAATAAGGAAAAAAGAAGAACAAAGAAGGAATTACTCAAATCTCTCTTCTCTTCTCTTCCTCTGTGTTCTCTGTGTTCTCTGTGGTTAAATCATTCCGATGCAACCGGATGTGCGATAAGTCCTCTTTCCTCTTCCCTTTTTCTTCTCAAATGACCAAAATTATTTTTCTCGATGCCGCAGGCACGTTATTTGACGTGCGCGGCAGCGTCGGCGAAGTCTACGGAAAATTTGCCCGCAGTTGGGGAGTAACTGTTTCTAACGAAGAGTTAAATGCAGCATTTTTTCAAAGTTTTGCCGACTCAAATCCGATGGCATTTCCCGGAAAAGAATTAGCCAAAATTCCCCAGCTAGAATTTGAATGGTGGCAAGCAGTTTGCGCGAACGCTTTTCAAATAGCAGGCGTTTTCAATCAATTTTCAGACTTTCCCAAATTCTTTGTCGAACTCTACGCTCATTTTGCCACCGCCGAACCTTGGTTCGTCTATCCCGACGTATTCCCAGCCTTAAATAAGTGGCAGCAACAAGGAATTGAATTAGCAGTAGTATCGAATTTCGATTCCCGAATTTATGCAGTATTAAAAGCACTAAATTTAGCGGAATATTTCACATCAGTGACAATTTCTACCGAAGTTGGTGCAGCAAAACCAGACTCTCAAATTTTTACCGCAGCATTGCAAAAGCACAACTGCACTGCCGAGAATGTTTTGCATATTGGCGACAGCTTCAAGGCTGATTATTGTGGTGCTAAAAATGCGGGACTAAACGCAATTTGGTTGAATCGTCAACAGGAAAAAATAGATTCAGGAAAGTTGAATTTAACTGATTTCCAAAAAGTAGAAGAGTTTCCTAGTCTGGATTTTATATAAGTCAGGATTTATTCACTCGGACAAAGAAACTTGGTTTTTTACCTAATATGCGGGTTGCAAAAAAGAAGTGTTTTTGTAAAAAGCCCCGGTTTCTGGGCCCCCATGCTAAGTCCTATAAATATGATTTTTATGAGGTCAAGGTTATGATTTTTATGAATTGACTTTGAGAGCTATTTATTGAATAATATGGATAATTTAACCACAGAGAGCGCAGAGGGCGCAGAGGAAGAGAAGAGAGGGGTGATTTATATATCTAACTTTTAACTGGAAAGAACTTTATGGAACCTCGACTTACTCAAACTCAATTAGCACAGGTGATCGCTGAGATCGACAAGTTATCGCAGCAGCGCGAGTTAGAATTGGCCCCAGATCAGGTAAGAGAAATTTTACGAGAGTTGAATCTTCCTGATGAGCTTTTAGAAGATGCGATCGCCCAAGTGCGCCGCCGCGAAGTCCTAGAAAAACAGCAGCGACGCAACCGTTGGATCGCGATCGCCTCGACAGTTGTTGTCATTTCTGCGATCGGTATAGGCGTGCTGTTCGGGCAAAATCAGCAGCAGCAAACTGCTCAAATTGTCGCAGGAGAAGACCGAATTGCCCTATCTCAAAAGGGCGGTGACAGCCTTACTCAAGTCAACCGTCAAATTAATCCCCGCATCTACTACCAGGTGACGTTGCAAAATGCTCCGATCGGTCGTGAGTTGTCTTTACAATGCGACTGGATTAACCCCAGCGGTGACATTGTTCATCAGGGCAGGTATCAAACTCGCACGATCGATACTGCGGTTTGGAATACGCACTGCTTTTACGATCTCGGATCTGCTGCAGCCCCAGGCAAATGGGAAGTTCGGATGTCCCTGGATGGGCGCGCGATCAGCAGTGAACCTTTCACGGTGAAATAGATGGGTGCGATCGACAAACCTTCACATTTTATCGGCTATTGGGGACTGGACGATTCCCTACGGGATAGCTTCGCTTCACGCACAAAAACGCTCAGCCGTTTAGTCCCAGATTACTGCATTCGGCAGGGTAAATTATCAGAATGGGCGATCGCCTCTGCATCTGTACTCACGGCTGACACAGTGACGCTGAATGCTTGCGGGCGATTTGGGCCAACCGATTTACCGGGAGATGCTTGGGCGGCGGTAGAAGCGAAACAGCTACGGCTGGGGCGCGATCCTTTTGGGCGAGTGCCGCTTTACTGGATGCAGTTGGGAGAAACGATTTGGTTTGCGACGCAAATGCAATTGCTGCTACCGCTGATTGCTTCCCCTCAAATTAGCCCGATCGCGCTACACAGTTATGCTTGTTTTTCCTACGTGCCCGCCCCGTTAACGCCGATCAAGCAAATTGCATCCGTAGCAGCCGGAAGCGAGATGATTTGGGAAATCGCCGATATTAACAATCAGCCGAAAGTACGCGCGGCGAAGCTATCCCGTAGGGAATCGCTGCCATCGGCTTGGCAGGAAGCGCCCCAACTACTGCGGAGTGAAGACGAGGCGATCGCACAATTGCAAGGGCTGTTGCAACAGGCGATCGATCGACAAGTGGCCGATTTGCCGATCGACGAACCCGTAGGCGTTTTACTCTCCGGTGGCATCGATTCTTCCCTGGTGACGGCGCTGCTAGTGAAAGCAGGCTTGCAAGTGCGCGCCTATGCCCTCGATTTTGGTGTCGAAGCCTATTCCGAACTGCCCTACGCCCAACAGGTGGCGGACTTTTTCCAGATTCCGCTGATCCGAGTGGCGGCGACGGGTGATGCAGTGTTGCGCGCGATCGGGCCAACCGCCAAAGCCCTCGATTTACCCTATGGAGATGGCACAACAGCCCCGCTGTTTTTGCTCAAACAGGCGGCGGCGCAAGACGTGCGAGTTGTATTCAATGGCGAGAATGGCGATCAGCTATTTGCCGGATGGACAAACAAACCTTTGATTGCCAACGGAGTTTACAGTGCAGAACATCCTGCCGGAAAAGAAACCTTTGAACAGCAGTATTTGCGGACATTTCAGCGATTTTATGGTTATGAAAAACAGATTTTTTCGCCAGAAATGCTCGATCGCATCCAGTCTCACGATTTGAGCGTTTACCTGCAAGACGCGATCGATCCCGAAACCTGTCCCTCCCTGCTAGCGAGGCTGCGGCGCGCTTCGCTGATGCTCAAAGGTGCCCAAAATATTCAGCCGAGGGCAACGGCATTGGCGTTTGCTTGCGGTTTGTGGGTGCGATCGCCCTTCTGCGACCCCGACCTCACAGCATGGACGTTTCAACTCCCTGGCGAGCTGCTACTGCAAGGTGCGTGCGAAAAATACATCCTCAAAAAAGCCTCCGAACGCTGGCTGCCACCGGAAATTGTCTGGCGGGAAAAGCGCGGGATGGGTGTGCCGTTGAAGGTTTGGTATTACCGCGAATTTTGGGCTGCGATCGGCGATCGGCTGAATCCGAATCTGTTGCGATCGCAAAATTGCTGGCAACCTTATTTGGCTGACTCGATGTTATCGGGACAACTCGGAGTTGCAATGCGCGATCGC
Source organism: Microcoleus sp. AT3-A2 (assembly GCF_036705685.1). Taxonomy (NCBI): domain Bacteria; kingdom Bacillati; phylum Cyanobacteriota; class Cyanophyceae; order Oscillatoriales; family Microcoleaceae; genus Microcoleus; species Microcoleus sp. AT3-A2. The sequence continues at coordinate 5,662 of NZ_JAUBVF010000055.1, read as the reverse complement.
TATATTGGCAATAATCTCTGGCTGCTGCTGATGTGGCAGGCATGGCGAACCGAGGTTTTAGGCGAAATTCCGGTTAAGCGATCGCTCGATCATGTGTTTTGGTTGCCACCGGCGATCGGCCAACGCATTTGGAAATATCGAAGGAGGTTGACTGTTGACTGTTGACTGTTGACTGTTGACTGTTGACTGTTGACTGTTGACTGTTGACTGTTGATTTTACAATCTTCCCTGTTCCGAACATCCGTTAAATCCGTTAAATAATTCGTTGCCGAACATCCGTTACATCCGTTACAAAATCCGTTGCCGAACTTCTTCTATATGACTGAATCTTTGCTAGAGAATGAAACCAAAATACATTCGCCGCCGTTCTCCGAAGCAATGGCTAAGCGACTGTTATCAACCTATGGTTCGCCCTTATATGTGTATCAAGCCGATATCCTCCGTCAGACTCTTGAGCATATTACGCGATCGATCGACTATCCGCACGTTCAGTTTCATTTTGCTAGCGTCACCAACGGCAATATTGCTCTGTTGCAATTGATTCAGCAAGCTGGTTGGGGGCTACACGCGAATACACCGGGGGATGTTTTTTTGGGGCTGAAAGCGGGTTTTACGAGCGATCGCATTGTCTACACGGGCAGTAACCTCAACAGGGCGGATATTCAGCAATTGATTGAATGGAAGATCGATCGATTTAACTTCGATAGTCTGTCGCAACTCCAAGATTTTTGCGAATATTGCGGCAGTCAACCGCGATCGATCCGTGCCGAAATTGGACTGCGCCTCAACTCACCGGAATTGACGGGAGACAGTCGGATTGGAGTGCGTCCCGCCGAATTTGAGAAAGCCAACGAAATCGCGCAGCAGCAAGGGTTTAGCATCACTGGACTGCATTTTTATCGGGGGACTGGAACTAACGCCACGAGTGCTTTTACGCAGGCGATCGATCGGCTAATTGCGATCGCCCAACAGTTGCCAGATTGGCGAACCCTTGATTTTGGCGGTGGTTTTGGCTATCCCTATCGAGGCGGTGCAGTGTTTGACTGGCGGGAGTTTGGTGCGGCGATTACTGAACGATTGAGTGCGCTATCTCGCCCGATCGAGTTGGTGATTGAACCGGGACGATCGGCGATCGCAGGTTGTGGCGTTTTGCTTGCGAAAGTTGTGTCGGTGAAGTGGTTGGGCTATCGGCAAATTGTCGGCGTGGATACGACTGTATCAAATCTATCGGTGCCTGCGGTGCACGGGGGCTATCGGGCGATCGCGACTTGGGAAACCGACGATGTATCGCGACATGAAACGGATATTTGCGGCAACACAACTTATTCGCGGGATTATTTGGGGCGCAACTGTTGGCTACCCAAACTCAAAATTGGAGATGCGATCCTGATTTTGGATAGCGGGGCTTACGGCTATGCGATGTCGTCACATTTTCTGCACCGCCCCCGCCCTGCTGAGGTGTTGATTGATGCTACGGGCGATCGATTAATTCGACAGCGAGAAGACTATTCTATCTTGTTAAACGGGCAAATCTTTTAAACCGAACTATTCATCTCTCTCTTCTCTTCCTCTGTGCCCTCTGCGGCCTCTGCGGTAAAATCATTCCGAAACAACCGCCAACGATATAAATCCATTAAATTAATCAGGAGTAACCGAAATGGGAATGAAATGCGTCCAGTGTAACACCGACAACATTTTGAGAGATCGTACCAGGAACTCAGGTCGTTGCAAACAGTGCAACCATCTGTTTGTGTTTGAACCCACTACCGTCACCGATCAAAGATTCGCATTCACCGATCCGTTTTTCAAGAAGGCGATCGAAGATATTTCCAGCCAAAATATGTTATTCTTCACGCTCAAACAGTTTTTGTATTTTATTGACAAAAGGCTTAAATATCGTGCTTCAATTGGCCAATGGAGTTGGCTTGGTTTATACTTATTTTTCCCCGTTTTGGGAGCGATTTTCGTCTGGATTTTTATTAGTAATATGCTTCAAGATCCGCCGCAATTAGCAGTTTTTATTTTATTCATTTTTTACAATGTTTTGTGGATTGGGCAACTTTTTAAAAATAGCAACTCTTCTCAGCAAGGTATTCACAGCAGAAAAAATAATGCTAAAAATCTACAAATTTTAGGGATAATTATTTTAGTGATAGGTGTTCCCTTCAGTCTGATTATTAATTCTTTTACCGGGTATATCACAGTCTGTTTCCTAGGGCTATTTTCCTTGTGGCTCGGCACCTCACAAAAACGTCGTCAACAGGAAATTCGTGAAGTATTTCTCGTCAATGCAGCGCAGAGCGATGAATGGCTACAACGCTGGCAAAGGGTGAACGGAACGTTAGAAAAACTGCTGTCGGCTCCTCGTCAAAACGCTTTACCCGCCGCCATCGATCCCGAAATCACCGCCTACAGTTTCGATCGCGCAATTATCTGTGACAGTGACGAAATAGCTCAATTCCTCATTGCCAACAACGTCCATTTTGAAAACAACTGCGCGATTCTTAGTATTAGTGGCTATCCCCAAAGCATCTTCAGTACCGTGATTGAAATGCTGCGGCGTAATACCGATTTAAAAGTCTATGCACTGCACAATGCGAGCCCTGCTGGAGTTGGCTTGGTACATCAACTGCGAACCAGTCCAAACTGGTTTGGCAATCAAGCGGTGACGATTTTTGATTTGGGAATTTCTCCCCGTCAAATCTTAGCAACCCGCGATATGTTTGTGCAGCAATCTCAAACAGTCGCACAAACCGCCCGTCAATTACCCGACACAGTGAGGCAAGGTTTAACAGCCGAAGAACTAGCATGGCTGGATGCAGGGAATTTTGTGGAATTGGAATCGTTTACCCCACAGCGGTTGTTGCGCGTGGTGAATTATGGACTTGCTCAGAGTGGCGATCCGCAGACCAATGACGGCTTAATATTAGTGGATAATGCTGTCGGGTATGGTGGTGGCTATGTGTTTGTCTCCGATAGTTTCGGTTAGGGCGTGTTTTCAAGATTTTTTTAGACTTATTAATAATAACCTTAAAAAGTCTTGAAACTTAGTCTGAATAAGATTTTTAGCGCTCTTTAGTTAAAATCATAAAAAGCTTATCTGTGTAATGGCTTCAGCGATTTTAAAAGGAGGAGCAAAAAAGCTGAGATTAACTTGGTGAGTAAAGGTTTCAGATTTTTAAATTTCCCCCCACGGGGGGAAGTTTAGTTTAAATTGTGTGAAATTTGCCTTTAACCCGCTCTCGTCTGGTTTTGTTTGTGTAGACGCGGTTTCTAACCACCCGGACTTGTAACGTCGTGAACTTTTTTAAGTCGTATACTCCGCATTAATCTTCACGTAGTCGTAACTCAAATCGCATCCCCAAGCTTTAGCAAAACCGCTGCCATTCCCGACACTAATCTGAATTAAAACCGTATCAGCCTTCAAATATTCTCCCTCCGCAGCCGCTTTCATATAATTACTTGCAGCAGCGCGATCGAACTCTTTAGGTTGTCCGTTTTCCATCATCAAAAAATCCCCCAATTGAATCCGCAAATTCTCTTGATCGAAAGCGACACCAGCGCGCCCAGCCGCCGCCGCAATTCTGCCCCAATTCGGATCGCGTCCGAAAATAGCAGCTTTCACCAAAGAAGAACCGACAATTGTTTTGGCAATTTTACTCGCAGAAACTTCATCCAGCGCGCCACTAACTTGCACTTCCACCAAACAAGTTGCACCTTCGCCGTCACGGGCGATCGCCTTTGCTAAATGCACGCAAACTTCTGTCAGCATTGCCTCTAATTTTTCAGCATCTGCCCCCATTTCCGTAATTGCCGGTGTGCGGGATTGACCGTTTGCCAAAGCAATTAGCGAATCGTTGGTACTGGTATCGCCGTCAACAGTAATTTGATTGAAACTTCTGTTAGCCGCCCGACTCACCATTTCTTGCCACAAATGCGATGACACTGCTGCATCGCAAGTTACAAATGCCAGCATTGTTGCCATATTCGGGTGAATCATTCCCGAACCTTTGCAAATGCCGCCTATGCGGACGGGCCGATCGCCAAACATGGTTTCCAGGGCGATCGTTTTCGGCACTAAATCAGTCGTACAAATAGCTTTAGCCGCTGCATCGGAACCAGTTTCCGATGCCTCAGCAACTAATCGGGGAATTCCCGCCCTCAGTGGCTCCATTTTTATCCGCTGTCCGATGACGCCCGTGGAGGCCAAAAGAATAGATTCTGGAGGAATATTCAGCGCTTCTCCCAACAATTTGGCACTTTCGAGGGCATCTGCCAAACCTTGTTCGCCAGTAGCAGCATTAGCTTGTCCCGCATTGCACAAAATTGCTTTCGCGCTGGGTTTAGCTTGCAAACGCTGGCGGCAGTAGTCCACACAAGCGGCCCGGACTGTTGATGTCGTGAAGACTCCGGCGGCGATCGCGTCCACCTCTGACAAAATTAAACTTAAATCCGGCAAGCCTGAAGGCTTCAAACCCGCTGTAATTCCCGATGCTCGATACCCTCTGGGTGCTGTAACTCCGCCGTCAATTTCTTTCCAGTCCGACATCATGACCTCCCTAGTAGCCTTCAATCTGCTGAAAGGGGATTATACCATTTTAGATTTTAGATTTTAGATTTTAGATTTTAGACTTCGGCGTCAGCGATCGGTCAAACGATTTTAGATTTTAGATTTTAGATTGTTTTGAACCCAATTTCCCATTCCCAATTCCCAATTCCCAATTCCCAATTCCCCATAAAACTAATCGCGGCTTCCAATCTAGAGTTAGAACTCAAGAAGAAGTCGCGACGGTTTTGTAATTGACATTATTAATTTTTAGGTGGCAAACAACAAACTCGATTCAACTATCTCGCCGTTGAAAAAAGGGGTTATTTGCGATCGATATTCGCTGGAGAACCAGCATCTAAACCAACTTCAGCAGCCACACGGCTCAGCATGGATTCCTGACGGTTTTTGACGACGTGTTGATGGCGCATCATCAGGTTGCGGGCTTGTTCTTGAGTTGACATCACTGATTTCTCCAAATTCTAGGTAATAACTTCGTAGACAATTGTCGAAATTGAGCTTGGCCTAGCTCATAGTGGCGTTGCTGCGATCGTAACTCGCTTGAAAGCTGGGCTGCGGTTTGCCTTGAATGTGACCCCAGTAGTGCGTATCTTCCATCCCGACTTCGGTGGCGGTGCGGTTGAGCATGGATTGCTGGCGGTTCTTCACCAGTTGGTGGTGGCGCATCATCAGAGAGCGAGCTTGATTTTCAGTAGACATATGGGTTTCCTCCGTATTCTTTAGATTAATGTTGGGCTTGTTTTTTCTTCTCTTCTATCACTATAACAGACAATTCTGTATCTAAAGCTACCAAATCAAAATTGTCACAAAACTTTACAATTGGGCTATGGGGCGAGAATCTCGATCGAGGTTGCAGGAAGTGCGATCGGGCTTTGGCTCGTGGATTCAGGCCCAACCCCAAGCAGCACTTGGCAAAATTTGACCATATTCGTCTTCTAAGAGCCACATTTTAGCGACTACGTAATTGCTAGTGGCCATTACTCACAAGTTAAGCTAAAAGCACTATTGTCAATGAGTGATTTTACTCATCTTTTACCTGTTGACCCAATTAAAATATGACTCCATTTGTTCCTTTATTATTGAAAAAAAATTGTT
>NZ_JAUBVF010000138.1:0-2732 GCF_036705685.1 Microcoleus sp. AT3-A2 | reverse complement strand
TTAGCAGGCATTCACTTTTTCTGAATATCATTATGTTATATTATACCAATATGCGTTTTAAATGCACAACAGCTTACCGACAAGTTAATAATTATGAATACTCAGATGGTGCTCGCCTCCAGCTAAATTTTGAAGGTGAATTTGAAAATCGGATTGTGAATTTTTTTTCTAACAGTTATTCTGATTTTTCGGCGATTGCGTGGGACGCGGGTCACGAAACTATTTGCTATCGGTCAACTAAAACTCAGGATAACGCAGTGATTACTTTTGTGGAAACAATAACTTTACTGGCAGAAAATCACCGAGTTCGCAGCACTCAAGCCTTTAAAAATGGCATTTTCGATGGGATTTCCTTTATTGAGGAAATGCGTTTGTAGTCCAAGCAACAACTGCATCTTCTTCTTTCTCTTCTTCGCGTTCTTAGCGCCTTCGCGGTTCATTTAATCTTACTCCCTAAGCCCTTGGAATCAAAAAAATCGGTTAATTAATATTAACAAACAAGCGAGAACGAGTAATAAAACGCTCTCCATCCGGCCCTTCCAGGGAAAAATCGCTGCCTCCGGGCCCTGATGCCACGTCTATAATTAACTGCGTGTGCTGCCAATATTTGTATTGCTGCGCTGCAATATAGAAAGGACAGCCGCCTATTTCGCCCAGCAATACGTCACCATCACCGATTATCAATTCGCCATCGGGAAAGCACATGGGGGAACTACCGTCGCAGCAGCCGCCGGATTGGTGAAACATCAATTCTCCGTGTTGAGTTTTGAGATGGTTAATTAATTTTAAAGCGGCTTCTGTTGCGGTGACTTTTGCGAGGGTTTCCATTTTAGAAGAAGAAAGAAGGAAGAAGGAATATGGAAGCTCGACATCTGCGTTAATCTTCGTTAATCCCTTGTCATCTGCGGTTACAAAATTCTCTTTTTTTAACCGCAGATGAGGGCAGATTAACACAGATTAACGCAGATGAATTAGATCAATTACAGTTGTACGGGATTTGATATGACTTAGAAGAAGCCTAATGCTTTGGGGCTGTAGCTGACTAACAAATTCTTAGTTTGCTGGTAGTGATCTAACATCATTTTGTGATTTTCGCGGCCGATACCAGAGGATTTGTAGCCGCCGAATGCTGCGTGGGCAGGATAGAGATGATAGCAGTTTGTCCACACGCGGCCGGCTTGAACGGCGCGACCCATGCGGTAGGCGGTGTTGATGTCGCGAGTCCAAACTCCTGCACCTAAACCGTAAAGAGTATCGTTGGCAATTTCTAATGCTTCGGCTTCGTCTTTGAAGGTGGTTACTGCTAATACTGGGCCGAAGATTTCTTCTTGGAAAATTCGCATTTTGTTGTTTCCTTTGAAGACTGTTGGCTGGAAATAATAGCCGTCTTGCAAGTCGCCGGATAAGATGTTTCTTTCGCCACCAATCAGACATTCTGCGCCTTCGGCGTGACCGATTTTGACGTATTCGGCAATTTTTTCCATCTGGTTGATGGAGACTTGTGCGCCGAGGGCGGTTGTCGGATCTAAGGGGTTGTCTTGTTTGATTTGGCGGATGCGATCGATCGCCCTTTCCATGAATCGATCGTAGATTGACTCCTGAATTAAGGCGCGGGAGGGACAGGTGCACACTTCGCCTTGGTTGAAGGCGAACATCACAAATCCTTCGACTGCTTTGTCGAGGAATTCATCATCTTGGGCGCAGATATCTTCAAAGAAAATGTTGGGGGATTTGCCGCCTAGTTCTAGGGTGACGGGGATGACATTTTGGGAGGCGTATTGCATGATTAGCCTGCCGGTGGTGGTTTCGCCGGTGAAGGCAACTTTGGCAATCCGGGAACTGGTGGCGAGGGTTTTGCCGATTTCGGCGCCGGGCCCGTTAATGACGTTGATAACGCCGTCTGGTACTAAGTCGGCGATGATTTCCATCAGTACCAAGATTGAGGCGGGGGTGGGGCCTGCTGGTTTGAGGACGACGCAGTTTCCGGCGGCGAGGGCTGGGGCGATTTTCCAGGCGGCCATTAATATCGGGAAGTTCCAGGGGATGATTTGTCCGATGACGCCTAGGGGTTCGTGGAAGTGTTAGGCGACGGTGGTTTCGTCGAGTTCGCCGATCGACCCTTCTTGAGCTCGGATGCAGCTTGCGAAGTAGCGGAAATGGTCGATCGCCAGCGGTATGTCTGCGAGGCGGGTTTCGCGAATTGGTTTACCGTTTTCCCAGGTTTCGGCGATGGCGAGGCGATCGAGGTTTTCTTCGATGCGATCGGCAATTTTGTTTAAAACCCGCGCCCTATCGGCTGGGGAAGTCTTACCCCACTTGTCTTTCGCGGCGTGGGCGGCATCCAGTGCCAATTCTACATCCTCGGCGGTCGATCGGGGGATTTGACAAATTGATTTTCCTGTTATTGGAGACAGGTTTTCCGAGTATTTCCCTTTCACAGGTGGCACCCACTTGCCGCCGATAAAGTTGTCGTAGCGAGTTTGAAAAATCGACTGACTGCCGGATTGAACAGGTGCTGCTACCACCATTTTATTACCTGATTAAAAATTGTTTTCGCGGACGCTTAAAATCTCTGGCATATCAACTATCGTCTATTTTCCTGAAATTCGGTCAAGTCATATACAAAATTTTACATTTTTTCAAAATTTTGCAGTCCCTGTAGATACTGTCTTGACCTGTCAAGGGGTAGCAGTCAAATAATTGGGGTCGAAAGGCTTTTGGGATTTTAAAAT